>DJJF01000035.1:0-131 GCA_002434005.1 Candidatus Saccharibacteria bacterium UBA6575
ACCGTTTTTTCAGGTCCGTCAGCTGTATGACTGGTGAGCTCGCAGGTTTTGCCATAAGTTACCCTTTATTATAGAAGTGGCTTTAAGGTAAAGGCAACCTTTAGCGTTCCGTTAATTTAACAACTGATATA
>DJJF01000035.1:250-1066 GCA_002434005.1 Candidatus Saccharibacteria bacterium UBA6575
GTTAATTTAACAACTGATATACGATATTCACTAATGGACCGAAAAATACACAAATTACGAAAGCTAAAAGACGTCCCGGGAGCACTTGGAGTGGGGCGGGGCAGTACTTTGTGGCGAACACGCCGTCATGTTCGCAAGGTGCGGCGATTTGGCCGAAACCTTCGCCGAGCTAACTCCCTGCGGCCAGCGACATATAAAGGTTTCCATATATATAAGGATGTTGATGAATTTGCCGAGGCGTTCTTTCCGGACTTTACGCGTGGCATTTCAAAACAGGCTGCCTTAGCTAGGGTCAAAGAGATGATTGGACAACTTGGATATAGCATAGTTGAGCAAGATGAAAAAAAGCCATGGGGTGGCATGTACCGTATGCCAGATGAAGAGGCGGGGCAATTCATTCATGATTTCTTTCCCGGACTGACGCTCGATGAAGCACGACTTGGTCGAGATGACGTACGCTTAAGTCCAAAGTTCCTACTCATTGCTCCCGGCACTAGGTTAAGCTGGCAGTACCACAACCGAAGGGCGGAACGTTGGCACTTCTTAACAAACGGTTCATATACTATTTCCGAAACGAACGATCAGCCAGCGCCTACTGCGGCTCCAGCGGGCACGATCGTTCAGCTTAGTGCCAAACTGCGTCATCGTGTTGCATCTCAGGACGATAGCCAATACGTACTGGTGGCAGAGATATGGCAGCATGTCGATCCTCGTGAACTTTCTGACGAAAACGACATTATTCGCATTCAGGATGATTTCAAGCGCATCTGATTCGTAGGGTACAATAGGAGATATTGGAGAGGTGCAGGAGTGGTT
>DJJF01000035.1:1322-10525 GCA_002434005.1 Candidatus Saccharibacteria bacterium UBA6575
AATCCCTCTCTCTCCGCCAAACACGAATATGTAAATCAGGAGTTGCCATCATTACTACCAATGATCATCGATACGCTGTCATTGTTGCCGGCGGATCCGGCACCAGGCTATGGCCGCTCAGCCGTGAAGAACTTCCTAAGCAAATGCAGAAGTTTGTGAGCGACAAAACACTCATAGAAGAGACTGTTGATCGTATTGCCGACGTTATCCCGTACGATCATATCTTCATTTCAACGACGATGAACTATGGCGATAAGATCGCTAAGTTACTTCCGAATATCAAGAGCGAGAATATCATTGTTGAACCTGATAGGCGGGGCACAACTGCTGCGTTCGCGCTCTTTTCGAGCGTTATTCGCGCGCGTGATCCAGAAGCAATTATTTTCAGCCTTGCATCAGACCACGCAATTGCAGATCCGACACCATTTCAGCGAACGATAACAGATTCATATGAGTATATTGCAAACAATCAGCAGTCGATTGCGCTCGTTGGTGTTACGCCTACGCAACCGGATACTGGACTTGGATACATAAAAGTCGATACGCTCATCGCGGATGATCCCAAAATTTACTCTGTTGAAAAATTCATTGAAAAACCCAAGCTAAATGTCGCGAGGCGTTATGTGGAAGCAGGCAACTATTATTGGAACGCTGCATATTACTGCTTTAAAGCAGCGACGCTCCTTGAAGCATACGATGAAGCGGATCCTGAGATTGGCGCCTGTGTGAATGGCTATCTTGAAACCGGTAATATTGATGATTTCATGCGGACTCCTGAAAAATCGCACGAAATCGAAATCATAAACGCCAAACGATTCCCGCTGGTACTCGTACCAGGTAGTTTTACCTGGAGTGACATCGGAAACTGGGGAGCCTTACATGACCTACTTTCAGAAGCGAGTGGGCACGAAAAGGGCATGGTGTCGAATGGCACAAAGCACGTTGACATCGATAGTACCGACTGTCTGGTGATATCGAACGATGACAAGAAAGTTATTGCAACCGTTGGTTTGAAAAACATCATTATCGTTGATACCGAAGATGCTCTACTCATCATGGACAAGGGGCATAATCAAGACATTAAGTCGGCCCTTAAAATGATGAAAGACCAGGGCTTGGATCAATACTTATAAGGAGTCATATGAACGTACCGAGTTATTTCACCCCAGAAGCGATTGAAAAGCTACAGACAGCCGAGAAGAAAATCGTGCATATCGTGTTGATCGCGACTAAGCCAGATATCATCAAGCAGGCACCACTTTATAAAGAGCTTCAGGCCCGCGGCGAAATGGTATTACTATGTCACACTGGCCAGCACTATGATTTTCGCTACAGTGGCGGTATGGAAGAAGAATTTGGCTTAACGGTGGATATTCACTTGAAGATTGACGGTAGTCTACATAGCAAGATTGCCCAGATGATAGAGCGATTTGGAGAAGTTGTTGAATACCTACAAAGTACTGGTAAAACTCCAATCCCGTACATTCACGGCGATACGAGTACGTCTATGGCGATTGGCCTTGGTTCGTATATGCACCGCGTTGCCTGCGTTCACGTTGAGGCAGGCATCCGCACACTTACGCCAAAAGCTGAACTGTACGAAAAATTCTACGCTGATTTTAAAGCCGGTACATTCAACTGGGACGAATACTACCAGGCACAGCAAGTTCGCGACAATTTTGAATTGGGCAGTATGGAGCCGTTTCCTGAGCAATTTAATACGCGTGTATCGGAACCTGCTTCTGGGTATCACGCCGCACCGGTTGAACTTGACCGCGAGTTCATGCTTGCCGAAGGCTTTACACCTGACACGATAGAGGTTGTAGGTAACACTGTGGCTGATGCAACCTTCCAGGCTATCGAAGATTCAGAGAAATCGACAATCTTTGAAACATATCCGCAGCTCGAAAACGGCAAATTTGTACGGTTTTGTATTCACCGGCGCGAGAATACCCAGGACAAAAAGCGATTCACGGTATTGATCGATGCCATGGAAAAACTCGTGCGAAGTGGGGAGAGTGTGCTGCTTATATCCTTGTTCGGCACCGAAGAAGCGATCGACAAGTTTGGGCTCCGTGAACGAATCGTCGCGTTAGTAGACGAATATCCTGAGACATTTATTTACTCCGACGTTTGGCCGTACTACCGCGATGTGATTGCGGCAATGCGAAAGTGCGCGGCAATTGCGACCGATTCGGGTAGTATGCAGGAAGAGATGAACATTTTGGGCGTTCCGTGTGTGACGCTGCGCTTTGGAAGTGACAGGGGTGAATCGGTGCTAGCCGGCGGAAACGTGCAAGCGCCACCAATCGATAGTGACTTTGTCGTTGAAATCATTAAGGGCGCCATGAGCAACCAGCAAATGGCTAGCGTTGGTAATATATACGGCACTAATGTTTCGAAACGGCTCATCGACGGAGTGCTTGCCCGAGTCGATGAGACAACTGGCTTATTCCACACCGAAGAAGCACGACTTAAGCTCACGAGCATTACTGAGTAGGCACCAATAATATGGCAATGGATAAACCCGCGGCATCATGGAAACAACGGCTGCGGGCTTGTCTGCTGCCTACGATCTCGTTCGCCACAGGATTCTCGCTGCTTACATACGAACTGGCCGCGGCTCGGGTGCTCGCGCCGACTATCGGTAGTTCTACCTATGTATGGACAGGTGTCATTGGCGTCATTATCGCGTCTCTTAGCCTTGGCTTTTTTATCGGTGGTCGGATTGCTGATAAGCGCAACCGCAGAACCGATCTGGTGTGGCTACTCATACTCGCCAGTTTGATGGCTGTTAGCACCTTACTAACGTACGAGAACGTATTACAGTCGATTGCCGAAACCGATTGGGATAGTAGGTGGCAAGCGGTTGTAGCAGCAGTTGTTTTGTTTGCTCCTACTAGTTACTTCATTGGGATGACGAGTCCGTACCTCGCCAAGCTTAATGTCAGCTCGCTTACGATGACTGGCAGGGCTGTCGCTAATTTGGATACGTTTAATGCGATCGGCGGTATCGCGGGTACCTTTGTAACCGGGTTCATCTTATTTGGGTATATCGGTGCGCACGAGGCCATTAGCCTTGTTGCCATTATCCTTCTATCACTTAGCTGGACGATCGCTCCACGCATATATATAGGTAAGCGCATAGCCGTGACAGTGATACTGCTGGTGTGTGCGTTGTCGCCGCAATCGGCAGTACAGGGGGTAACAAAAATTGACACGGCCAGCGCTCATTACGAAGTGATCAGTGGGTTTTGGGGATATCGACCAGTCACTGGGCTAGTAACAGGGCCAACAGGCACGCAGTCGGCGGTGTACCAGGATAAACCGAATGATCCAGTGTTCTGGTACGTACAGGAAGCAGTTCGGCTGGCCGTTGAGCGCCAGCCGAAGTCAATTTTAGTGCTTGGTGGTGGGGCCTTTACGATGCCGCAGCACCTTAGCGAGCGTTTACCGCATTCGCAAATCGATGTAGTTGAGATTGATCCCATGCTCGAAGATATATCGCAAACCTACTTTGGCTACACACATCCTAATAATGTGACCGAGATATTTACCGATGCTCGCACCTATACTAATAAGACCAACAAAACATACGACATGATAATCGTGGATGTGTACGGTGATACAACTATCCCATTTACATTTATGACAAAAGAATACGGCCAACAACTGGCACGTATTCTGGTAAATAATGGTTTAGTCGTTGCGAATGTGATTGGGGGAGAAACCGGAGCGTGCCGCGAAACACTAACGGCCGTCGACGCTTCCTATAGAAGTCGTTTACCCTATGTCTGGTATGCAACGGAGTCGGGGCATGCCGAGGAGCGGGCGAATTACATCATGGCGTACGCAAAATATGACGCAAAACCAAAAGGGCTCAAAAGATTTACGGACGCACTAGGTAGAGTGTATACGGATAACTTTGCGCCCGCCGAGCGGCTGTACTACGGCTGTCTTGAGCGCGGCAAATAAATAACTCACCATTACGGTGAGTGGTTGCAGTGGCAGGGAGGGGAGGATTTCGCTCTCCTCCCTGCCACAAGTTCTTCGACTGCGTGGTCAGGCCCTGGCGAGGGTCTTCTTGTGGGACTTGCGACCCGGCTTGCGCTGCGTGATGGCGTCGCGCAGAACCAGCTCCTCCTCGCTGCGCACCGTGGGCGCCTCGTTGGGCTGGGCCAGCTCGTCCCCGCTCGGTACCGTCCTGGTCGTGTAGACCAGCTTCTCGGGCAGCGGCTTGGGAGTCACAGCCTGCGGGCCGCGACTCTGCCTCTTCTCGATGAGACTCGAGAACCACGGCTGCATCTGGCCGACGAAGGCGTTGACCGGCAGGTCGTCGCCCACCCTGGAGAGGCAGTTGACGAAGATGTCGTTCACCATGCGAGTGACGCGCTCGGGCGTCTCCGGCGGGGTGAGGTCGCTGTCCTTGACGTAGAACTGGATCAGAGCCTCGGCGTACGCGTCGGCCAGCACCAGGTCATCGCTGCACCAGTGTGCGAGCTTGCGACTGAGCTTCGTGGTGAAGTCGGACTTGGCCTGGAGGACTGCCGCACGAATACGGCGGACCTTGGCCTCGTGGGCGGCGTGGTCGCGGCGCTCCTGCTCGGCCTGCTGGCGCAGTTGCTCGAGCTCGGTCTCACGGGCCGTTCGAGCGGCCTTGCGGGCTGCTGCTGCTTTCTGCGTGCGGAGCCTGTCGGCCTCCTCGCGCTCCTTGGCCTGAGTGATCTGGGCGTTGAGAATGGACATGATTGCTCCTTTCACGAAGCAGTCGAAGGGTTGTGGATGTGCTGATCGCCTTGGTACGATCGTGTTGAATATCATTCTATCATATATAGTCATAAATGTCAATGTAGTGTGATTAAAATAAAACCATAAACACTACATATAGCGTTGTAAATAACAAACAGCACGCTAATTGTGGCACACCAGGGGTAGCGTAGGATGCTTGTGCTTGTAGTTAAAAAAACGCATATAAAATACTTGCATGGCCTACATGTGGGGTCTATAGTAGTTCGCAGACCACTACATATGTAGCGTTCCAATAAAATAGACAGACACGCAAGGCACCACTACTGCAGATAGGCCGGCTCGACCCGGTTAGGTGTGCTTTGTGTTCGCTCAAGGATCCTGGGGAGGTAACGAGCATCTGTCACAGAACATAAAACTAACCAATAGGGGATACACTGTGAACGGAATCCATGTGGTAAAGCGAGACGGCACCCGCGAACCATTCGACGCCAATATGATCAACCTAGCCTTAGTAAAGGCTTCTGAGGGACTGCCAGACCAGATTTCCAAAGTCGTTCAGGTAGCGGCTGAACTACAACTGACATTATTTGACGGTATCACCAGTGAGCAACTGGACGAAGCGGTCATTCACACCGCACTGCAAAACGTCAAAGATGACCCCGACTTTGACACAATCGCAGCACGCCTGCTTCTCAAGAACATCTACAAGAACATCTTAGGCGACTACGAGACCGATGCAGACTTAAAGAAACTCCACGAAACCAAGTTCGCCGAATACATTAAGTTCGGTGTCAAAGAAGGCCTACTTGATACTCGTATGAGTGACCCGAAGGTGTTCGATATCAAGAAATTGTCTAAGGCACTTGACCCTTCGCGTGACGGCCTATCGAAGTACTTGGGTGTTGTAACGAACAAGAATCGCTACGCGCTTCGTAAACAATCAGGTGCACCGATTGAAGTTCCACAGTTTACCCACATGCGTATTGCTATGGGCCTAAGCTTCAATGAAGAAAACCCAACCGAAGCAGCTATCGACTTTTATAAGCATATGTCTAACCTGGACTACGTACCCGGTGGCTCAACCCGCGTAAACGCTGGCGGTTCATTCCCACAGCTCTCGAACTGCTTCTTGATCGAAGTGCAAGACGACATGGAGTCTATTGCCAAAGGTATTCGCGATGTTATGTGGATCGCCAAGGGTACCGGCGGTATCGGCATCAGTTTAAACAAACTGCGTGCGGCAGGCAGCCCGGTCAAGACCACAAATACTGAGTCGACTGGTCCAATCCCATTCATGAAGATGATCGACACGGCGCTATTTGCGGTATCTCGAAAGGGTAAAAAGGCCGGTGCGGCCGCTATGTACATGGAGAACTGGCACCTGAATTTCCCGCAGTTCCTTGACCTAAAGCAGAACTCGGGTGACCCATACCTTCGTACGCGCCTGGCAAACACCGCAGTGTTCATTAGCGACGAATTTATGAAGCGAGTACAAAAAGGCCAAGACTGGTATTTGTTTGACCCAGCTGAGGTATCCGACCTACCAGAACTATATGGTGCAGAGTTTAGCGCCCGCTACGCCGAGTACGTAAAGCTAGCCGAAGCTGGTAAGATGCGTGACTTCATTAAGATCCCCGCACTGCAGCAATTCCGCCAGATTTTGACTATCCTGCAGGCCACAAGTCACCCATGGCTAACCTGGAAAGACACGATCAATGTCCGTGCGCTCAACAACAACACCAGTACAATTCACCTGAGCAACCTATGTACCGAAATTACCTTGCCACAAGATGCCGACAATACAGCTGTTTGTAACTTGGTGTCGATCAACCTATCGGCTCACCTAAAAGAAGATAAAACCTGGGACTGGGACCGCTTGGCTGCTTCAACTCGCAGCGCGATCCGTCAGCTCGACAACTTGTGTGACATCACTAACACGCCGATTCCAGAGGCTATGAACTCAAACCTTAAGAACCGTGCGCTCGGCTTGGGTATGATGGGATTCACCGATGTAATCGAAAAGCTGAGCCACAGCTACGAGAGTGAAGAAGCCTACCAGCTGATCGACGAATTAACTGAGTTCATTAGCTTCCACGCTATCGACGAGTCAGCTGATCTAGCAAAGACCAAGGGCGCCTATGAAACCTTCAAGGGAAGTGGCTGGAGCAAGGGAATCTTGCCAATTGACACTATTGACGAGCTTGAAGCTGACCGCAAGGTAAAAGTGAAGATCAACCGCAAGCACAAACTCGACTGGGACGCACTGCGCAAGAAGGTGAAGAAGGGTATGCGAAACGCAACACTTATGGCGATCGCACCAACAGCTAACATTGCACACATTGCCGGAACAACCCCTGGTATCGATCCACAATTTGCGCAGATCTTTAGTCGAAGTACTTTGAACGGTAAGTTCCTAGAAGTGAACACCAACCTTGTTCGCGACCTGAAAGGCCTTGGGCTTTGGGAAGAGGTCAAAGACGAACTGCTCGCGAAGCAGGGTGATATTCAAACTATCGACGCAATTCCGCAGCACCTCAAAGATGTATATAAGACTAGCTTCCAGTTGAGCCCGTACGCCTTTATCGAAGTTGCAGCACGGGCACAGAAGTGGGTCGACCAAGCAATTTCTCGTAACATGTACCTCGAAACTCGTAACATTGATGACTACGTAGATATCTACAGCGAATGCTGGAAGCGTGGCCTCAAGACTACGTACTATCTGCACGTTAAGCCACGTCACCAAGCCGAACAGTCTACAACCAAGGTGAACAAGTCAGAGGAGCTCGCAAAAACCAGCGGCGGTGCACGCAAGGCTGGATTCGGATTCGCGAAAAAGCAAACAGTAGGAGCTGGCTCATGAACAACGGCTGAAGGGAAATGAGCAGCCCGACAGATTTTCACACAAATCTGACGGCGCGATGAGAAAAACCGTAGGTTTGTCTCATACAAAAAGAAACTAAATAGGGTATAAGGGAATTAATCAAATGAACGCTACACAAATCCTCAACGACGACATGACACTCGAAGAAAAGCTAGCCGCTATCGACCTAGCTATGGCGAACGCACAAGCTGTCGCAGATGACCAAGCTCGTGCAAATGGCCAGGTGGCTGCACCACTCGATCCAGCTGACCTAACCATGTGCGAAGGATGCCAGTAGGCGAGCGTCCGTTCATGGGTCGACTAGAAATTGCCCCGGACGATTTAACAGCAGAAGCACAGATCGAAGCACTGCGGCAAAAAGCCACAGAACTCGGTAGCAATGTTATACCGTTGATGAACCCAGGTCAGCCGATCGTGGTGTATTACGGAACGAATCACGACTACCAATACGAAGCGCCAAAACTGGAACCCAGTAGAAGCGTATAATAGATAAGAGAGACAAGGAGGTGAAACTATGGCAGGAATCTTAGGCACTGGCATTCAGGACGGTTTGCTCCTAAAGCCAGTACATTATCAATGGGCAATGGATCTGTATGATCAGGCGGTTGCCAATACGTGGTTTCCGAACGAAATTCAGTTGGGGCAAGACCTGGCTGACTGGAAGAAGATGACTGACGAGGAAAAGCATGCGCTGACCTATCTCATGAGTTACTTCAACCCGAACGAACTGTTGGTAAATAAGGCATTGGCATTCGGCGTATATCCATACGTGAACGCGGCGGAATGTCACTTGTACCTCGCTAAGCAGATGTGGGAAGAAGCCAACCACTGTATGAGTTTCGAGTATGTGCTTGAAACATTCCCAATCGACCGCGACACGGCGTACAACGCCCACGTTGAAATCCCTAGCATGAAAGCAAAGGAAGAGTTCGAGACTAAGTACATCAAGCGTATGACCGAAGATACTTTGGACATTACGACTACCGAAGGCAAGAAGGACTTTGTTAAGAACCTGATCGCCTACAACATCATCCTTGAAGGTATCTGGTTCTACTCGGGCTTCATGGTGGCCCTCAGCTTTAGGCAGCGTAACCTGATGCGTAACTTCGGTTCACTTATGGACTGGATTATTCGCGATGAAAGCCTGCACCTTAAGTTCGGTATCAACCTGATCCTTACGACGCTCGAAGAAAACGAAGATCTTCAGACCGAAGAATTTGCTGCCGAAATTAAGCAGATGATCCTCGACGCCGTAGAAATGGAAGAGAACTACAACAACGACCTACTTCCAAAAGGTATCTTGGGGCTCAATGCTGATTACGTGAACCAGTACGTTAAGTACTTGACCGACCGTCGTCTTGAAGAGCTTGGATTTGAAGCTCACTACAAGGTTTCGAACCCTGCTAAGTGGATGGCCGCAGCCAACGACACACTCGAACTGGTGAACTTCTTTGAAAGTACCAACACCAGCTACGAAGTGAACGCTGGAGGCAGCAAGTAGTTTAACGTAACACTCGAAACAGGGTGCGGGGCTCATTAGTATGGAACCGCGCCTTTTTTCGCCCCAAAATTA
>DJJF01000035.1:10683-11402 GCA_002434005.1 Candidatus Saccharibacteria bacterium UBA6575
CCTTTTTTCGCCCCAAAATTAAGGAATAATCATGGATATAAAGACAACGATTCAGACATCTACGCTCATCATCGCTCTCGCTATTATTTATTCGTTGATCTTTAGTATTGAGGCGGGGCGATAATGAAGACCGAAATCGAAGTAAAGTTTTTAAACGTCGACATTGATAATATTCGTGAACGATTAAAGGCAGCTGGCGCACATCTCGAACAGCCTATGCGTCTGATGCGACGCCAAGTATTTTATATTGTTGACCGAAGCAAAGATGCTTATCTAAGGGTTCGTGACGAAGGCAACAAGGTTACTATGACGTATAAGCAGTTCGACGCGATTTCAGTTGACGGTGCAAAGGAAGTAGAAGTCGTAGTAAGTGACTTTGAACAAACGGTTGATATCATTAAGCGTTCGGGTGTTGAGCCAAAAAGCTACCAAGAGACAAAGCGCGAAACATGGCGACTAGAAAACACTGAAATCGTCATTGACGAATGGCCATGGTTAGCACCATTTATCGAAATAGAAGGTGAGTCTGAGCAAGCTCTACAAAGTGTTGCTACGAAGCTTGGACTAGTATGGGACTCCGCAGTATTTGGTGCAGCAACCCAAGCATACAGAGCATCATATCCTGATATCAATCAAAATTTCATTATGGATGATCTGCCGGAAATCCGATTCGATTTGCCGCTTCCTGACCGTCTGAAAGGTGGGGCGTAATGGTCCAG
>DJJF01000035.1:11560-12917 GCA_002434005.1 Candidatus Saccharibacteria bacterium UBA6575
GGTCCAGCGAGCTCGCCGCGTATTGATGCTACTTGGTCCGGCGTTCGTGGCAGCTGTCGCGTACGTCGACCCAGGTAACTTCGCTGCTAACTTCTCGGCAGGTGCTGAATACGGCTACGCGCTTTTGTGGGTACTAGTTGTTGCTAATCTTATGGCAAGCTTGGTGCAATATCTAAGCGCCAAAGTCGGCCTTGTAACAGGCATGAGTTTGCCAGAAGTAATTGCCAAAAAATTGGGCCGTAAGAGCCGCATCGCGTATTGGCTGCAGGCCGAAGCTGTCGCTATTTCAACCGATCTTGCCGAAGTTATTGGTGGAGCGATCGCGCTTAATATCTTGTTTGGACTACCACTCCTCACCGGTGCAGTTATTACCGGGCTAGTCTCACTACTACTGCTCGTAATTTATACACGCCGCGGCCAAAAAATATTTGAACGCGTGATTGTAGGATTATTATTAATCATTCCGCTCGGGTTCTTTGCAGGCTTATTCATCCAGCCGCCAGATGCCGCGGGTCTTGTAGCGGGTCTTGTTCCGCAACTACGTACTGCCGACATGGTGCTACTCGCTGCTGCTATGCTCGGTGCAACCGTTATGCCACACGTGGTGTACCTTCATTCAGCGTTATCACGCGATCGTCACGGTAGGGTAGAAAAGGGCGAGTTGGCTCGAATGCTTAAAGCAACTAAGATCGATGTCGGTGCGGCTATGGTATTAGCCGGTAGCGTGAATATTTCAATGTTACTGCTCGCAGCCAGTGCGCTCGGCGGGGTAGAAGGCACGGATAGTTTAGAGGGTATATTCCACGCTCTTGGCAGCAACGTAAGCCCAATTGTAGCTGGATTGTTTGGCTTAAGCCTACTGGTGTCTGGTTTTGCATCTACAACCGTTGGTGCGCATGCTGGCGCGGTGATTATGGACGGCATGTTAAAGCGCAGCATTCCGCTGCTTGTGCGCCGAGTAATTACAATCATTCCAGCAGTTATAATCGTTGGTTTTGGCATCGATCCTACACAGGCATTAATTATTTCGCAGGTAATTCTAAGCTTCGGTATTCCGTTTGCCATTATTCCGTTGCTACTCGTATCTTCGAGCAAGAAGATTATGGGTGAGCAGAAGAACAACTTGCCAATCATCGTGATTCTATCGATTATTGTGGCGATTATTGTGGTGCTCAACCTAGCGCTTATTTGGCTCACTGTCATCGGTTAGTTTGACTCTCTCTGGGGTGGGGGTACAATGGTCCTATCCAGAACTCTTGTGAATCGAGGATGAAATGCCTGAAGCAACGCTTGAAGAAAACTGGAAGATCATTACCGGGCTCATCGACTACGGAGACGGCCAGGTTGCCAAACCCCC
>DJJF01000035.1:13086-13429 GCA_002434005.1 Candidatus Saccharibacteria bacterium UBA6575
ATCCTATTCGCCCAGGCGAGGGTCGGCAGGCAGGTACGCACTTGGCTACAGAACACGGTGGCCGACATCGACCTGATCCGCGACCACGTTGAGCGCAGAAGCTGGCGGACCAAGACCGACGACGAGGTGAATGAAGTCGCGCAGCAAGTCATCGATGCTCTCGCAAGGCGCATCAACCATCTGGCAAGCGACCTATAGCACACCGCACGAATCGAGAGCCACATGCCCAACACACTTGACGAAAATTGGGTGATCATCAACACGTTCGTCGGCTACCTGAACGGCGAGACCGACCCGCCGGAGATTCCAGGCCTCAGTGAGGAGGCAGTGGAGTACCTGAAGA
>DJJF01000035.1:13644-31311 GCA_002434005.1 Candidatus Saccharibacteria bacterium UBA6575
CCCGCCGTCGATGCAATCCGCGTTGCGATCATCAATCCGAAGGCACGTGCCAAAGAGGAAAGCGATTTCCTTCAGGCGAGCGTCACTGTGGTTGAGACGATCGTGGAGTACGTCAACCGCCTAGAGGACAACCGGCCAACCACCAACTAGCCCGCACCCGCAGTAGAGCGCCACGCTCCTCCGGGGGCGGGCGTTCTGCTTTTTGCATAGTAATATTTTACTAAAGCAATTCTCTTATGCTTGTGTATTTAATTATTCGTGAGTATCTTCAGTAATAGTTAAATCACTGCTAACGGAGAACGGTATGAGTCTACTTTCATTGTTTTTAATTATTTATGGTGTCCTTGCGCTCACGCACATCATCGTGCAAATGATAATTGGTCACTTGGAGCATCGCAAGCAGCATCATAAAAAATTCAGGGCATTTCATTTCGGACACACTGCTCGCGTAACAGTTGTTGTGCCAGTCTATAACGAGGATATTACTGTTCTCGAACAATGTATAAAATCTATCTACCAACAAGATTATAAAGACTTAGAGATTATCGTTGTCGACGACGGATCAACTAGCGCAAAAGAACTAGATGAGAAAGTTTACAAGAAGTACAATCATGGTCGCCTGCGAGCGATTATGGTTAAAGATAATATAGGCAAAAGAGGTGTTCAAAAACTTGCCTTCGATGAGGCTAAGGGAGATATAATCGTTACCGTTGACTCCGATACTATATTGAGATCAAAAGGCGCAATCAGGCAAGTGGTTCAAAGGTTTAAAAATGCAGAGGTCGGTGCGGTCACGGGTGATGTTAGAGTAGAGAACAAAGACAAGAATCTCCTAACTAGATTGATCAGTTTTAGATACTGGACTGCGTTCCACCAAGAGCGTGCGGCACAAAGCTACTTTGATGTTTTGATGTGCTGCTCGGGTCCATTTTCGGCTTATCGAAAAGAAATCATTGACGAAGTTAAGGATAAATACGTCTCGCAGAAGTTTTTAGGTAAGCTTTGTACTTTTGGGGATGATCGCCATCTAACGAATCTAGTTCTAGAACAGGGTCATAAAGTTGTGTTCGATGCCCACTCCCATGTATATACGTATGTGCCAGAAAGCCTGAGTAGCTACCTGAAGCAGCAAGTACGCTGGAATAAGAGCTTTTATCGAGAAATGATCTGGACATACAAAAGTGTAAACAAGCATCACTGGTACATGATCTATGATTTAACAATGCAACTGCTACTTCCATTTCTACTTTTGGCCGCCCTTGCAGCTATGGTCTACCAGACAATCGCATTTAACGACCTGAGCCACCTATGGCAGTACTTAGCGATATTAGTTGCGGTAGCGCTGCTAAGAGCATCCTACGGTATGTATCGAACAAAGAACCCTGGGTTCCTGCTTTTTATACTCTATGGTTTCATGCACGTATTCATCTTGATTCCTACTAGACTATACGCACTGATCACGATAAATCGTATCAAATGGGGTACTCGATAAGCACTATTAGTGATTAAGGTCTTAAGCGCATGCGACCAACAAGTCGCATGCGCTTTAATTTCTATGAACTTGTGTTTGTATCTGAATGATCGCACTCATCACCGGCTGTTTGCGAGGTAGAGCCGGAACCAGATGAACTGCTATCGGTTGTAGTGTCGGATTCGGTTGAATCATCGGTGCTTGTTGATTCACTTGTGTCGGTTGTGGCTTCAGCGGTTGTTGCCGTTGCGGAATCAGTGGAGGTTGATTCTGCCGTGGTTGTTTCGCTGGTGGTTGTGTCGCCGGTTAATGCATTTGCATCAAGGCTGCTAATAAGGCTGCTTGTTAGTACGCCGCCTAATGCAGTGACTGCGAATACTCCGCTTACGATTAGTGGTTTTGCTAGGGCTATCGCCATAGGCTCTCCTTTCGGTTACTGTCGAGTATTTTTACTCGATCTACTACCGACTATGCCCGGGCTTCCTAAAACGAACCTTAAATAAAATGACTAACCCGCGACATCTCTGCCGCGGGTATTGCCAGGCTTGCTGGCGGGTGTCACTTCTTCTTGCGCTTCTTCGCCTTCTTGGGTGGCTTCGGGAGTCCGACGTCCTTGGGCTTGAAGGCGGGCCACGTAAGGCCGCTGAGCGTGTTCGCCGTGATCAGGATCGTCTCCCAGTCTTCGGCCAAGCTCACCAGCCTTTCGGAGTACTCGGCCTCCTTGCAGAGCTCGAGCAAGCCATTCCTCCGCTCGGCGGCGTCCACGATGTCGCGGCTGTCGAAGCTCGGGAGCTGCATCACCTCGTAGGCGATGATCTCGATGATTCCCTCGAAGTTGCCGTCGACGACCATCTGTCGCAGATCGTCAGACGCGTCCAGGACGTCGAACGTGTCGCGCACCAGCTCGGCAACAAGGCAGTCGAATTCCTGCTGCGGGTCAATCTCTGTCGGTTCGTCAGTCATTGTGTTTTTCCGATCGAGTCGCGGATGTAAAAGATGTAACCCACATAGTAAAGCAACAAGCTAAGAGGCATACAAGCATAAGCGTCGTATCGATTATGGTTGCAGCCATACGTGTAGGGGAGTATGGTGACGACATGCCCGAACGACCGCGCGGTGAATATGTGCTGCAAAACCCAATAGAAATAGCTATTGCCAAAAAAGCATTGGAATTAACGGGGCTCAATCCGCAGGCGGTCGAAGAGCTAGATCTTATTTTGCAGCTATATCGCCTTATGCAAGGTCTTGGCCAATCAAGGAGCATGCTGCGTGTAAACCAGGGTGACTTGGGCGAGCAAGAGAGAATCGACATCATTACCAGCCTTGAGGCTCTTATCGAACAATGAACCACAAGCGATGATGACCGCATGGCGGCGCAGCAAGTTTTGCATAATCTTCGTCGTAGCTAGTACACTATGTGCATATAACAACGAGGAGGCGATATGGGTGAGAAGCGAATTAAGGTAGACGGCGGGACCGGCCAGCTAGGATTCATATTTTTCATGTGTTATGTTGGCGCAGCGTATTACTTTATTGATCAATCTTCGGGCGCATTTTTAGATGTTGTGTGGTCGCTGATTAAGGCGATTGTATGGCCTGCATTCTTGGTGTTCCACTCTATGACTGGCTTGGGCGTATAGATTAATTTTACTCTCGTGGTATAGTGAGCGCATGACAGAGGTTATTGGGGATACACGATTTGAGCATCAAACTCGCCCGGAATCATTGCAGCTAGGTGTGATTGCTATGCAGAAGGCGCGTGAGCTAACTGGTAAGGTACTTGGTAAGAATGCCGATGATGTTTCGATAGCTGAGGTTGCGCAGGAGTTTACTAAAGGTGGATTTAGTGAGTGGGAGCCAGATGTAGCCCAGGGAGTTCGCAACGTATTGGCCGAAGAGTACGGCATCGATCATCTATAGCATAAGCATATTGACTTTTTGTACAAAAAATGCTAATGTTTAAACAGTGAATTCAAAAAATAAACAGCCATTACATCTTAAAGAACCCGGAGCAGCGCAGTTACAAGCTGCCGAACTTCTTTTGGCACCTAATTTTGCACGCGTAAAAAATATTGCATTCGAAGCTGCGGGTGGCGATGGAGAGCTTTATGCAGCATGGCGAGACAATACAGACAGACATCTGGGTCGCCTGGCCCAAGTACAGGTTTCTGGTAAAGACCTACAGCAAGATATATGGGAAGTGCAACGTGATATTGCCCTAGCGACACTTGACGGAGAATCGACTGGACCATTCTCAAAGTATTTCTTTCATGCCTCGGTAGGAGGAAAGCCAATCGAAGCTCGCCCTGGTAAAGATGTGACAGTTGATGATCTTCCAGAAGGGGATTACGATGTCGTGCAAACCAATAACGAAATTGTGTCGATTAGTCGCTCCGAAGATGACCCACTTAGCTTCTTAAATGAAAGCCTTAAGTATGCGTACTCACGCCGCAAGCGAGGTGGAGGCAGGTTCGAGGGTCCAGAAAACTATGCGACCGCTATGAAGTTATTTACGGATAAGACACTTGATCAGCCACTTGAAGGCTACGAAGACATGGAGCGGGCGCATAAGCTTTTGAACGATGCTATGGGCAACTTCCTGCGAGTTTCACAAAAAGACACGCCTAACATCGTAGAGCTCATGAACGTGCTGGTATCGGTACGTAGCCTGCCAAAGGGCCTTGTTGATAGGCGATTTACGCCCGGTCTACTGAAGTACACGCTAGAAGGTATCGATGATTTTGGTGATAACGGCATGAATATCATTTTAGGAGCAATGTCGAAAATGGACCTTGATGACTGCCCAGAAGCGGCTGCTATGACAATGGACCTAGTACTCCGAAAGGGCGTAAAAATGCACCGTTCGGGCGATATGCTCATTGCATTACGCGCTGTCTCGCAGCTTCCTAAAAGTGATAATAGCGAACATACAGTGACATCGCTATTCGATGTTCGCAATGCTCTAGAAATGGCTGGTGATATTGCTGACCTAGTGCAAATGAATCGTTTACTTCTAAAAATAGTTAATGACGTAAGCGACAACCCAAACGACACACGGCGTGCAAAAGATACTGCGGAATACAACGCTCGCCGAGCAAGCGATATGCTAGCCGACGATGTTCGTGCTCGTCGCCTAAGTACGGCTGAACAAAAGCGCGCAGAGTCGCAAATCTCTGCGGTAATCGACCTAGCAAAACGTATCTAAATACGAGCGCCTTCACGGGCTTTATTCGCCCATACATCGGCAAGTTCATTGCCTTCGTCGCCATTATGACCGCGCACCCATACTAGGGTGGCTTTAGACGAACGGTAGAGAGGGCAGACTTCGCGAACTATATCGAGGTTCTTTATTTCGCCGCCTTTTTTCTTCCAGCCGTTTGCTTCCCAGGCAAGTGACCATTTTGTAATGACGTTGATCCAAAATTCTGAATCAGTGTAGATTCGGCACTCGTGGCCGTTGGCGTGCTTGAGCGCTGCCATGATTGCAAAGCCTTCCATGCGGATGTTGGTAGTGTGTTCGCCGCTGGGCTCTGAACCAAGTGCGACTGGCTGTTTGTCTTTAATAACGGCGTAACCGCCAGGCCCTGGGTTTGGGCTGGCTGAGCCGTCGGTGTAATACGTATTCATTCTTTTAAGTATACAGACAAGTTTGGAGCAAACCCCGTATGGATTTTCTGACAAAAACTACAGCGTAGTAACGCAAACAACAATAACCATAAGTGGTGTAGGATTAAAACACAACACTCCACCCATAGCGTTAGGTGAAAATATGTTGCTATAATGAAATCCCATGGAAAGCACGAAAACTGCACATGGGAGCAAACAGTCGAAACAGAAATACATATTTGTGACAGGCGGTGTCCTGTCGGGGGTAGGGAAAGGTATAACTGCGGCGAGCATTGGATCAGTCCTGCAAGCCAAGGGTTCATACGTTTCTATTCAAAAATGTGACCCGTATCTCAATGTAGATGCGGGTCTTTTGAATCCAAAAGAACACGGTGAATGTTATGTAACAAAAGATGGTGCCGAGACCGATTTGGATCTTGGGCACTACGAACGATTCTTAGATATTGAACTAACACAAAAGAATGCAACCTTGGCCGGGCGTTTACTCAGCAACTTGATTGCCGATGAACGAGCTGGAAAGTTCGGTGGCCAAACGGTACAACTCGTACCACACCTAACACGTGAGATTCAAAAAGCTATACTGACCGCCGGGCATGGCAGTGATGTACATATTGTTGAAATTGGCGGAACGGTAGGTGACTACGAAGGTTTGAGCTTCGTGGAAGCTATCCGTGAATTCGCGATGAAAGTTGGCCGCGAAAACTGTATGTATGTGCATGTAGTGTACGTGCCGTTTATTGGTACCAGCAAAGAGTTTAAGAGTAAGCCAGCGCAGAACGCACTGAACGACCTGCGCGGATTCGGTATCGTACCAGATGCTGTGATTGTACGTTCTGATAATGAAGCACCAAGCTCGATTGCCCGCAAGATTGCGTTATTTGGCGGTATTCCCGAATCTGCGGTACTGATGATGCCAAATGTTGATAGTGTGTTTAGGATTCCGGAAGTTATTGCCGAAAGTCCGCTTATGAAGCATCTCGAATACTTTACGAGCAATACGAAAAAGCCTGATTTATCAAAGTGGTCAACGCTGATCAAGCACCAGCAAGCTAAAAAATCACGTAGGGTTAAAGTCGGCATGGTCGCGAAATATTTAGACAACGAAGATACCTACATCTCCGTACTCGAAGCCTTGAAGGCTGCTGCCTGGCAAGAGAATGTAGAGCTTGATCTAACATGGATCAATGCTGAAACGATTAACCACGCCGAGCTAGATGCCGTTGACGCAATTTTGGTTCCTGGCGGTTTTGGTCAGCGCGGAATTGAAGGTAAAATTGCGGCCGCGAACTATGCGCTAGAGCACAAAAAGCCGTACTTAGGCTTATGTTTAGGCTTGCAAGTAGCAGTTGTAGCAGCAGCTCGCCGTGCTGGACTAAAAGATGCCAACAGCACGGAGTTCAATGCTGACACTACGCACGATGTGGTGTACATCATGGAAGGCCAAGCGGGCAAGGAGTCAACCGGTGGAACATTGCGACTGGGTGATTATGAAGCGGAGCTTGCCAAAGGATCATTGGCTGCGGAAACATACGGATCGACCAACATCGTCGAACGCCACCGCCACCGTTACGAAGTGAACCAGAGGTTCAAAGCCGAGATTGAAAAGGGCGGACTAACGATCAGTGGCACCAGCCCCGACGGTAAGCTTGTGGAGTTCGTCGAAGCCAAAGACCACCCGTACTTCTTGGCAACGCAGGCTCACCCTGAGTTCAAGAGCCGACCGTTCAAGGCACACCCGATGTTCGTGGGCCTTATACGAGCAGTAACACATTAGTTTCGAGATACGGAAGTAGCACCTGGCGTATTGGCTAGATGAGTGTTAACTAGGTAGCGTCAGCGCAAGGGTACACATGGTTGCTGCGCTACTCCAGCTACTGGCAGTACCGCCTGCGGTACATGACTGTCCGGCTCCGCGTAGAAAATAATATATCTCGCGACCTGACGACCAAAACACGATACCTATCGCTTGGCTCCCGCTTCCGTTGTCAATAAGTTGGCCGCCAGTAACGGGCTCTGTCTGTAGATATTTTGAGATATTCGCAGTAAACGTTGCATCATCATCTGGTATCGTTTGACCACCGGCAATACCGCCAGTCGCACATACGTTGTTAGTGGCGCCGATTGTTGAGGTATAGCCCGAACCGAGACAGATATTACTACGTGTACCATAGGGAGCGCTACCGTTGTTATCAATGGCATATTGAAAAATAGCTTTTTTGTACGCATTAACTGCAGAAACTGTCTGAGAATTAATAGCCCTCTGTTGAATGCCGTTAAACGCGACTATGGTAATTGTTGCCAAAATGGCAATGACGACGATTACGATAAGAAGCTCTACGATCGTAAACCCACTCTTTGAACGATTGTGCATTGACTTCATTGTACCATGGCTTAAAGAGTCTACCCCTGTTATAATCAGCACTATATGAATAATGTCGTCGCCAGCAGCATAAAAGAATTGTTCGGTATTGATATCAATATCGAATTAACTCGGCCTGAAGCTCAGTTCGGTGACTACAGTACTAACGTGGCAATGCAACTCGCCGGTAGGCTAGGCAAGAATCCGCGCGACATCGCGATGGAAATCGCGGCGAAATTAGAGACGAGTGATTCGTTTGCAAAAGTAGAAGTTGCAGGCCCTGGGTTTATAAATATTTGGTTGAGCGATAGTGCCTTATTGGCTGAGACAGACAAGGCGCCTGCCCGCCCACTTGAAGGTAAAACGGTTGTTGCGGAATACTCCGACCCAAACCCTTTTAAGGTACTTCACGCTGGGCACCTATACACGACAATTGTTGGTGATTCGATTGCACGTTTAGTCGAAGCAGCCGGCGCGACCGTGCACCGTGTGAATTTTGGAGGCGACGTGGGGCTACATGTCGCAAAGAATATGTGGGCGATCATACGTGAACTTGGCGGCATAGATGCGAGTAAGCTTGATGAACTCGACAGTGATTTGCATGTGCGTGCTGCTTGGCTGAGCGCACGGTACGTGGAAGGTAATGAAGCGTACGAATCGGACGAAGTATCTAAAGCAGAAATTATCGAACTAAATAAGCAGCTATACGCTATTACCAATACCGATGACCATGAGTCGCCACTCGCCAAGCTGTACTGGAAAGCACGTGAATGGAGCTATGACTACTTTAAGCTGTTCTACGACGAACTTGGTGTGGTGCAATTTGAAAAATACTACCCGGAGAGCGTCACGACCCCAACTGGGATTGAAACGGTACAAAACGGTCTTAAGAACGGGGTGTACGAAATGAGCGACGGAGCCGTTGTGTTCAAAGGCGAACCGTATGGCCTACACACTCGTGTGTTTATCAACTCTGAAGGTCTGCCAACATACGAAGCAAAAGATGTCGGTCTTATTATGCAGAAATGGCGCGACTATTCGTTCGACCAATCAATCATCATTACTGGCAATGACATTGTTGAGTACATGAAAGTTGTACAAAAGAGCATCGAACAGTTCGAACCAGAACTCGTGAGGCGTAGCGTGCACTTAACGCATGGCAATCTGAAGCTAGCCGGCGGTAAGAAGATGAGTAGTCGAAAAGGGATGGTACTTTTAGCGCTGGATGTGCTTGAGGCTGCTCGTGAGGCTCAAACCGCTCAGCATGAAGCAGTGAATGAGCCAGTAGTACTTGGCGCGGTTAAATATGCATTTTTACAAAACCGAATCGGCGGCGATATCGTTTACGACCCCGAAACCTCAGTAAGCCTAACAGGTAATTCTGGCCCCTACTTACAATACGCACATGCCAGAGCATGTTCGATCGCAGCAAAGGCAACTGCTACTGCTGTACTGCCGGAATCACTTACGCCTGAGGAACGATCATTGGTACAAAAACTTGCCAGCTCATCTGAGGTAATCGAGCGCGCGGCAGCCGAGTTAATGCCGCACCTTATATGCAACTACTTGTACGAGCTTGCTCAAACATTTAACCGGTTCTACGAGAAGTCACGCATTATTGGTGACGATCGCGAGGCTGAGCGATTATGGCTGGTGCAGCGATACACTACTACGCTCGCCTACGGTCTGAGCCTGCTTGGTATCGACGCGCCCGAGCGGCTCTAACGCTTGCCTCATCTGTTAAATGGGCGTATAATCCGGAACGTCTTGCAGGACCCGGAAGATGAGAGTCATTTTCTGGGAGAACTTCTACATCGGGAGGATGGCTCATGCGGCCTGGATTGGTTGATGAAGATCTACTCGACGTGCTTTTTCTGAGTGCGGAAACGGCGATACGTGAGGGTAATCCCATTCGTTTCGTCAGGGATCGCGATGCAGATCGCAATCTGAAGAACCAGATCATGCCGGACTCGTCTGTCGACAAGAGCATCGTGAGCCGGCACTACAAGCAGCTCTGTGAGAGTGGGAGGCTCGAAGTAGTCGTCGTGGGATACGACAGGCAGACCGTCTTCGGGCAGATCGTGAGTTACGAGATCGTCGAGATCCACACACACTGACGCAGGCGAGACGATTCCCCACTGGGGGCGACCGATTCCGGTGTGATCCGCCGACGACGGTCGCCCCTAGGGGCAACAATTTGACTAAAAGCACCTATGAAGGTGCTATAATTTTGCCAAATGGTTTTAATGGAGGAATCATACCATGGCAACTAAATCAGCGAAGCAAACTGCAATTGAGGCAAAACGTGAAGCCGCAAAGGCACGGGCGGAAGCCACGAAAGCGCGCCTTGCGAGTGGTCATGCAGCGGGGTTCATGAACTTTATTCGTGAGCAGGGCGTGGTTGGCCTAGCAGTCGGTCTTGCCATTGGTACTGCCGCAGGTGCTAGTGTTAAGTCACTCGTCGACAATTTCATCAACCCGATCGTCGGATTCTTACTCGGCGGTACCGATCTTTCAGGTGTCGTATGGGAAACCGGCTTGAAGAACGGTGACAAAGAATTGGTGTTTGGGTGGGGAGCCATCTTAAGCTCGCTCATTACACTTACCGCTACAGCGTTAGTTGTCTATCTGATTATCCACGCCGCAAAGCTAGACAAGCTTGATAAGAAAAAAGCCTAAAACACACGTATAAACAAATACCCCAGCTTAGCTGGGGTATTTTAGTAGGCGTATAATTAGGTAGATAAGGAGGCAACAATGCTTGATCACGCCCACGACATGATTACACGAGCGGCAGAAAAACTGAACTTCACAAAAGAACAAACCGATGCGGTGCTCGAGATTGATAACTTGCATAAGGCAACCATTACGACCGACGCCGGTACATACGATGCATTCCGTTTTCAGCATAGTGATAAACGAGGGCCATATAAAGGTGGTATTCGGTTCCATCCGCAGGTAAACGAAGATGAAGTAAAAGCGCTTGCAACGCTCATGAGTATTAAGGCCGCAGCCGTCGATATTCCAATGGGTGGTGGTAAAGGCGGTGTGGTAATTGATGCTAAAAACGCCAGTGATGAAGAGCTTGAGGCAGTGGCGCGAGGGTTCGTAAAAGAGTTTCACCAACACATTGGCCCCGACAGAGATGTTCCAGCCCCGGATGTAAATACCGATGCACGAATTATCGACTGGATGGTTGATGAGTATGAAAAACAATCTGGTGACACAACGAAGGCATCGTTTACAGGCAAAAGCTTAGATAACGGGGGCTCAGAAGGTCGTGCTGCTGCGACAGGCCGTGGCGGGATGATTGCACTTCGCGAATACGCACGGGCGAACGATATTGATACTAACGGACTAAAAGTAACAGTGCAGGGAATCGGGAACGTTGGATTCTATTTTGCGCAGTTGGCTCAGGCTGAACTCGGCATAAAAATAGTTGCCGTATCTAACTCATCTTCAACACTTGTAAAGGCCGATGGATTTGATTTTGGTGGGTTAGAGTTTTCGCGCGGAGTAGCAGATGAATTAAAGTCGGTTGCGGACGAAGTACTAAGCCCAGACGACATACTATCTGTAGATACGGATGTATTGGTTCTTGCGGCACTTGAAGATGCGGTGAACGGTACTAATCAGGCCCAGATTACAGCGACAACGGTGGTTGAACTCGCGAACGGACCACTTGATACCAGTGCACTCGACGCACTCGAAGGTAGGGGAGTTAGTGTTATTCCTGATGTGATAGCTAACGCTGGTGGCGTGATCGTGAGCTACCTAGAATGGAAGCAGAATAAGGCAGGCGAGCATTGGGACGAGGCACACGTGAATGACGAGATGGAGCAAATAATGGCTAGTGCTATGCAGGCCGCTGCGGCGCGTGCAGACAACGAAGGTGTTAACCTAAAACAAGCTGCATTTATGATCGCTCTCGAACGGCTGAATCAGAACTAATTGCTTTACAAAGTATAGTAATTTGCTATACTAAGTAGAGTAATAAATTTCCGTATCTACAGGAGGGACAGCATGAAACTATTGATCGTTAATGGTAGCACTAGGCAAGCACGCGCGACTGATCGCGTCGTTAAATGGGTTGAAAACAATGTAAAAGGTTACGGGCTTGAAAACGTCGAGTTCGAAACTATCGATCTACGTGAACTTAACCTGCCGCTGTTTGACGAACCTGTTAGTCCAATGATGAACGAGAACCGCGTAACTGAGGGGAGTGTGAAACAATGGCTCGACGCGCTCGCGGGTGCTGACGGCTACGTTTTTGTAACGCCAGAATATAACCACGCCATGGGTAACGGCCTAAAGAATGCAATCGACTTCATTGATTACCAAATTATGAAGAAGCCTTTTATCGTCGTTGGTCACGGTGGTGTTGGTGGTGCGCGCGCCATTGAAAACGTCAAGACAACGCTTAATGCCAATATCGGCGCGGTGCCTGTGCCAAACAGTGTGAACGTGTTTGGTTACGTTGGCTACCAAGATCTTATTTCCGAGACGGGTGAGCCGAACGACGACAACGTACGCGCACAGGAAGGTCCACTCAAGGGTGCTGTTGAGACGCTGGCATGGTACGCTAACGCGCTCAAGACCGCACGCGAACAATAATCTATTACAAGGAGGCTACTATGGCCGACGAAACGCAGTGGAAGGATAAACTGACACCCGAGCAGTATCGGGTGCTCCGCGAAAAGGGGACTGAGGCACCTGGGTCCGGTAAGTACGTGGACTTTTACGAAGACGGCGAGTATCACTGCGCGGCTTGTGGCCAGGCGTTGTTTAGCAGCAATACTAAATACGAATCGACCATGCCTGGACTGATTGGTTGGCCGGCGTTCAGCGAGGCGGCCGGAAAAGGTGCGGTGACATTAGAAGACGATAATTCGCTTGGCATGCAGCGCACCGAAGTGTTATGTAGCAACTGCGGCAGTCACTTGGGGCACTTATTTGCCGATGATAGCTCGCCTAATGGGCAACATTACTGTATTAACTCTGTTTGCTTAGATTTTAACGCAAAAAAATAACCCACGAAGGGTTTGCCATGAAGGCGGGGAGAGTTTACTGAATAGGATAGGGCCGTCGTTAGCCTGTCCCTCGACTGTTATCTCATCCCCACCTTCAAGAAGTTCATGGCATCGGTCACGTGAGTCCGATGGATGTTCCAGCCGGGATGCCCCGACTCTTGCTCTGCGCCCGAACGCGCCCGTGGAAGTTGCGGTCGTCGACCTTGAACAGAGACTTGGCGCGCCGCTTGTACTCAGTCCACTCATCGACGCTGCTCTGAGCGATTTGCCAGATGCCCACGCCTTCGTCGTACCAGATCTCACCTCGTGAACGCATGGTCTCGGCGACCATCACAAGGATGTCGAACTCTGCTCGATGGATGACCTTGTCGACCAGGTTGGGGTTGTAGTCGTTGAACTCCTCTGCCAGCTGGAACGGCTGGATGAACCGACGGTGCTTACGCTGGTTCACAAAGGAAGCAAGATCACTCAGCTTGTTCTTCAGACCCCAGATGTAGTTGTCCGTTCGCTGCTGAGGAGACCGATCAGATCCAGGCTTGTAGCGAGGATTCTTTTCCTTGGCGTAGAAGAACTCACCGATGATGCGCCGCCTTGCTGCGGCAGCAAAGTCGGCGATTTCTTCCGGGTCGAACAGCTCGTTGAGCTTGAAGCCAGTGAAGAGAATCTTGTTGTACACCTCCCGAGAAGGTTGACGGTATATGCTGTCCCTTTGTGACTTTCGCACAGGAACTCCCGAATTGTGTAGGTGTTGGTGTCAGCAGAATACTCCGCTTGCCCTCAAAATACGCCTAATGCCACAAAAAGACAAGAGCATTATGCTTTGCTATTGCTAAGACTAGCTATTTATTATAGGATAATACTCTGTCCGCAGATGTGTGTCTGCGCTGATGAGTCGGAAACGACGAAACAGACGTACCTATCGGAAGGAAATTTCCGTGGTTGAGGATCTTGAGAACTTTAAGGGCTGGATGGTGCGCGGCAAGACCGTCACGATCCCACGAACCGCTGACATCCCGTCGCCGTTTCGGCCGGGCCAGGCCAACGCCAATCTGGTGAAGCGCGCGCTGTCGGCTGTCAGGCCCTGGGAGGGGAGCGGAGGCGCCATGCTGACGTTCAGCGTCGACCGCAAGTTCCCGGAGGTGGTGGTGCCGCGCAATGGCCTGCTGCCGGTGTGGTACAGGCACAAGGGCCACAAGGCCCGCAACGTGCAGGTGTCGCCGTTTGTGGAGCTGCACAGCCCCATACTGACGTCGAAGATCACGGTGGAGCTGGACGGCACAATGGGCCGACCCAGGCTGGTGCGCGCCTACCCGGGCGATTACCACCCACCGCTGCCGTGGCAGGGGAGTGCCGAGTACATCGACGGTGGCATCGAGGCGTCGGTCGAATTCTGGCGCACGCACGCCTACGTGCTGAGCGACAGCAACATCGTCGAGCCGAACAGCCGCCGCGGAATCAGACACGCGCCGTCCTGGTTCCCGACCGACTAGATCGGTCACTCCTTGCTCTGGTCACTCTGCAAAATGAGTGACCAGAGCAAGGCTCTTTTATTTCAGCTATACTAATGACTATGACAAAACCCGCCACACTACTATGGATGGACCTAGAAATGACCGGTCTTGATCCTAAAGAAGACCGAATTCTTGAGGTTGCTGTAATTGCGACCGATTGGGAATTTAACGAAATCGCAACCTACACGGCAGTTAAAAAAGTCGGGCCGAATTTGGTAAAAGAACGCATGGTAGGTGAATTTTGGGAAAAATTTCCAGCAGTGCGTGATGCGCTGATTGCACAAAATATGGATGGCAAAAACGGTCGAACCGTTGAAAACGAATTGCTCGAATTTATTGATGAACATTTTGAGGGCGATAATATTTTGCTTGCCGGTAATTCGATTCACCAAGATCGCAAGTTCATAGAAAACGAATGGACACGACTCGACAAGAAGCTACACTACCGCATGCTCGATGTATCTGCGTGGAAAGTTGTATTCGACGGAAAGTATAAAAAGCGTTTTGCGAAGCCCGAAGCACACCGAGCACTCGAAGACATTCGTGGAAGCATTGAGGAGCTGCAGTACTACTTAAAGAAAGTGTCGGTATGACGCACAAGGAATTTGAGGACTACTTACTTGAGTTTTCAAACTCATGGCTCGATTTCCCATTCGGCGAAGGTACGAGCGTGTACAAAGTAGGGCATAAAGAAACAGGCGAAGGTAAGATGTTTGCGATTATTGAAGACGGCTCAAAACCACTGCGAGTTAGTTTAAAATGTGACCCGCAGTTAGCTGAAACCCTACGTGATAAGTATGAGTCGGTTGTACCCGGCTACCACTTGAACAAGAAACATTGGAATACGATTATTTGTTCAGGACAACTCACGAACGATGAGATAAAAGATTTAGCTCGGCTGAGCTATGATCTCGTCGCTGGACAGTAATTTTATTACGACGCGTTGAATTCACTGAAGCCTTCGACAAGCGGGCCAAGGTTTTCGTTCGCAGTTTGAAGTGCTTCTTTGATATCTTTGCTACTCGATCGCTTGCTGAGGGTTGTCATATCGCTACGAAGTTTCTTGAGAGTATAAGCCATCTCGCGGGCGTAGGTACGGTCGAACACGGCATTCAAACGGGCATCTTCAAGACGCGTATCAAGTTCGTCGAACTCATCTGTCACATCGTGTATCGTTGAATTCTTTTTATCTTTCAAGTTAATCTTTTGCGCTTTAAGGGGTTCGGATAAATCACGATTAACATTTGTAAGCGACAGATCGAGGCTACTGTTAAGCGTTCGTAAGTCGCTATTTTGAATGTTCTCCTGTGCATCCGTAGTAACCGTCTTTAGGCGGTCGAGCGTTGCAGCGACAGATGTTAGCGAGGAAGTGGACTTGCCGCCAGTTATTGAGGAAATACCAATAACAGTAATAATCGCGAGTAGAAGCAAGCCACCAATCAAGCCCCAGAGCACGATCGGGTTCATGGTTTTAACCTGCGTTTGCGGCGCTATGGCGTTTAAGTACTCAGTAGATAGCGGCTGAGGCTGCGCTCGGGGCTGCTGGTATTGCGGCTGCTCGTATGGGTTATTTGGTTGCATAATTCTGACTTCAGTTTAACATAATCGGTAACAGAGGTGCAGGTGATACAATAAAATCATGCAGGACGCCAAGGAAGAGGTACGAGCACGACTGAACATTGAGGACGTAATAGGCGAATACGTTCAGCTCAAACGTGCCGGACGAAACTTCAAAGGCCTTAGCCCATTCACATCTGAGCGAACGCCAAGTTTTACAGTTAGTCCTGAAAAGCATATTTGGCACGACTTCTCGAGCGGGAAGGGTGGTGATGTGTTTAGCTTCATCATGGAAGTCGAAGGACTGGATTTTAGAGCAGCATTAGAGCAACTCGCGCGCAAAGCTGGCGTTGACCTTACGCTGTACGATACTAAGCAGTCTGGAGAGATAGCTAAGAAGAAAAAGCGTCAAATCGAAGCCAACGAGCTCGCCTGCAGGTATTTTCAGCAGAGTTTATTAAAAAACCAGCACGCACTTGAATACGTTTTTAAAAAACGTGGGTTGAGTAAAGAGATAGTTCAGGAATTCAAGATCGGGTACGCGCCAGATGACGGCGAAGCAGCGGTTCGATTCCTTATGAAAAAGGGCTTCAGTAAAAAAGAGCTAAGCGAAGCAGGCTTAACAAATCGGTTTGGCGGCGATATTTTCCGCGGCCGCATGACCGTACCGCTTATGGACCCAAGCGGGCAAGTGATTGGCTTTACTGGGCGTATTCTGACGGATGACCCAAAGGCGCCAAAGTACCTAAATACACCGCAAACACTGGTGTACGACAAGTCACGTCACGTATTTGGGCTTTCACAGGCCAAAGAGTCGATTCGTAAAGAAGAATTCTCGGTCATAGTCGAAGGAAATCTTGATGTAGTAAGTAGCCACCAGGCGGGAATCAAAAACGTTGTAGCGAGTGCAGGTACGGCACTAACCGAGTGGCATTTGAAGTCACTCGCACGCCTCAGTCATGATGTGCGGCTATCGTTCGATGCTGACAAGGCAGGGTTGGCTGCTACCGAACGTGCGATTCCGATTGCCGGGCAAGTAGGCGTGGAGCTTTCGATCATTAGTTTGCCAGAAGGAGCGAAGGATCCGGATGAGCTTATTCAGCAAAGTGCTGATTCGTGGAAAAAAGTTACACAATCATCAGAGCCAGTAGTTGATTGGGTACTTAGGCAGTACTCAGCCCGCGAAGACATGACAACAGCGGCTGGTAAACGGCGTTTTACGACTGAAGGATTGAACGTAGTTTCGAAGCTAAGTGATTCGGTTGAGCAGGAGCATTACTTGAACCAAATTGCCCGCATGACGGACACATCACTCGAGGCAGTAAAGGCAAAGCTCAACACATCTACGAAGGCGAGCACTCCAGCATTAAAAGCGGTCAAAACATCCGACCCAAGCGAGCCCGTTAAAGAGCGGCCAGAGTCAGCCCATCAGGATAACCTCCTAGCGGTATTAATAAATTACCCGAGTACACGGCACCACTTAGGTGGGTTTGATGTAACAATGCTCGCGGGTGAGGATCGCCAGGCTATTGCGGCGTGGCTAAAGACGCATTCGGAGTCGCTCGACGAAGTGCCGGCAGCGTTGAAACCCCTTGAAACATATGTTAAAATTGTACAACTGAAGGCCGAGACACGATATGCGGGCTGGAGTGAGCAGGATAGCTCGCTCGAAGTAGCCAAACTGCTCCGCCAAACCGAAGTTGAACACAAGAAACAAACGAAAGAACAACTGATACAAGAGCTGCGCGAAGCAGAAGCCGACGGTGACGATGTGACCGCGGAGAAACTACGTGCCCAGCTCTTCGCACTAATCAAGGAGACTGCCTGATGGCTGACGACCCAATGAAGCAACCCCTGACCGACGAAGAAATCGACACGCTCGAAGGCGTGGAAGAACCTGATGCGACGGAACTGCAGGACGAAGAAGAAGATGATGAAGATACGCTGAACTCGAATCAGTATTTTGATGATGTATCCGACGACTCTGTTCGTTTGTACCTGCGCGAAATCGGTAAGATTCCACTGCTAAACGCAGAAGAAGAATTGGCGCTCGCGAAGCGCGTTGTAGCTGGTGAAAAGAAGGCCAAAGATAAAATGGCCGAAGCAAACATG
>DJJF01000033.1:0-37290 GCA_002434005.1 Candidatus Saccharibacteria bacterium UBA6575
ATGAACAGCGGTAAGAGCGATACGCTTATAAAAACAGCCTATAACTACACAGAGCGTGGACTGAAGGTTCTCACAGTAAAGCCGGCGATCGATACAAAGGGAGATGCAAAGATCGTTGCTCGGGGCGGTCATGAGCGAAATGTAGATATCTTGGCAAATCCTTTGACAAACTTGGAGAGTGAAATTCTAAATCATGAGGATATCTCAGTTGTGCTCGTGGACGAAGCTCAGTTTTTAAGCACAGAGCAAATTAGTCAGCTTTTTAGTATTGCCAAGACGCACGATATTTCGGTGATATGCTACGGGCTTCGCGCTGATTTTCAGACAGCGATGTTTCCAGGCAGCAAACGACTTTTTGAAGTTGCAGACAACATAGAAAAACTCCCTACAATGTGCTTCTGTGGGTCACAGGCAGAATTCAACACACGGAAAGTTAGCGGACGATATGTCTTTCGTGGCGACCAAGTTGCGATTGACGGAGAAGAGGCCGTTGAATACGACTCTCTTTGCGGTAGATGCTACGCGCGAGAAGGCGGCAAAATCTAGCGACGAGCAGGTTTGTCAGGCTTAGGCGGCTCATATACGTTCAGTGGGTGATACTCGGTCGAACATAAATCAGATTGACTACCAATAATGCCAAATATTGATAACTCACCCGTTTTGCGAGGAAGGGGCTTATCGGAAGGAATTGCGGCTCTACCATCCTTATCGACTGTAATTGTTATATGATAGTCAGTTGCCGGAACGACAAGCTCTACAGATTCCAAATCAACCGGATTTCCATTTTGCTCAGCCGCCGCGCGGACATATCCATTCGATCCCGCTGATAAGAAGTAATTTGCTCCCGTACAGTCAAATGTTGGCGATACCCGATGAGTGTCTTGCTGTCGTTCGTCTGGACTAGAGCTAGATTGACAGGCCGACATGCTTAGCGCACCCAATATGACAACTGCAGGTGTAGCGTGCTTTAACCCACTCCATGTATCGATTGAACGCATGATTGAGTAGTATAACACCGAGCGGCAAAAGTACAACGGACGCGCTGGGTCGAAGCCATTATAATGAGAGCAATGATACGGGAAGTAATCGCATGAGTACGGCGCTCTACCGCAAGTACCGAAGCAGGTCGCTCGATGAAATAGCTGGACAAGAGCATGTTACGGCACTGCTTTCGAGTGCTATTAAAAATAATAAAGTTGCCCATGCTTATCTATTTACAGGTCCGAGAGGGGTTGGTAAAACCTCTATTGCACGTATTTTGGCTCATGAAATCAATAATTTAACTTATGATGACGAATCAAGCCATCTTGATATCATCGAAATCGATGCGGCAAGCAATAACGGGGTCGACGATATACGTGATTTACGTGACCGTGTACAAATTGCCCCCGTGAGCGCACAGAAGAAAGTCTATATTATTGATGAAGTCCATATGCTGTCAAAGCAAGCATTCAATGCGCTTCTTAAAACACTCGAGGAACCGCCTGAGCACGTGGTTTTCATCTTGGCTACAACCGATATCGATAAAGTACCCGAAACAATCATAAGTCGCACCCAGCGTCATACGTTCCGTCGAGCTTCCGATGCCGATATTATCAAGAATCTGAAGCGAATCGCACAGGGCGAGAAAACATCGGTGAGTGACGATGCCTTAGAGTTAATTGCACGCCATGCAGACGGCAGCTTCCGCGACAGCGTTAGTCTACTTGACCAACTACTCAGCGGAACGGATGATACAACACTGACAGCAGATCACGTAACATCATCGCTTGGACTGGTCGCAAGCGATGTAATCGCTCAACTTGTGAACGCGTCCTTGTCTGGAGATATTGGTTCAATAAATAGTATTTTGAGCGATCTTGAGCTTGGTGGCGTGCCTGCTCGCACTACTGCATCACAACTCAACCACTATTTACGTTTACATATTTCTGATAGTCCACGGCATGCGTTGCTGATCGACGAGCTATTAGAAGTTAGCAAATCGCATTATCCAGAACTAAAACTCTTAACGATTCTTGCGTTGTTTGCTCCAGTAAACTCTGGCCAAGTGCGCACAGACCTACCACCAGCACCTCAAATTTCGGCTCCTATGCCGACTGCAGAGCCTCAGTCACGCACACCAGTACCCAATGCAAAAAAAGTTGCAGATGAGAAGCTGCAAGCTACAGAGAAGACTTCGGCGCCAAAACCTAGGAAAGTTTCACCGTCCGAGGCTCCGTTCGACTGGACTGCGCTCATCAGCCATGTCCGTACGCATCATGTTGCGCTCCACAGCGTACTCTCTAAGTGCGACCCTGAACTAGTTGAGGGCACCTTACGGCTATATACGAAGAGCGCGTTTTACAAAAAGAAGCTTGATGACTTGAAATATAAGACATTACTCGTCGATTCATTAGTCGAACTAGGATATGACTTTGAGATCGAGACGATCGCATCGGCAAAGCCAATGAAAGATAGCCAGGCCGCACAGGTTGCTGCTATCATGGGGGGTGGAGAAGAGGTAAGCGTCGAAGACGCGTAATACTATGGCAACAAAAGAGGTACAGGCTGGCAAAGTGCCGCCGCAAAGCTTGGACGCCGAGAAGAGTTTACTCGGTGCCGTTTTAATTGACGACGAGGTGCTCGCCGATGTGAGTGAGTTTGTTGCACAGGCAGATTTTTACGATAAGCGCCATGGCATTATATTCGACGGCATGATGCGACTATACGAGCGTCATAAACCTGTCGACCTTTTGACCCTCACTGATGAACTTAAACGCAAGAAAGAACTTGAAACTATAGGTGGATCAGCCTACCTAACCGAACTCACGACATACGTACCAACTGCAGCGCATGCTGCTGCATATGCAGAACTGGTATCTCAAAAGGCTGTTCGACGACGACTTATTAAAGCTAGCGCAGATATCTCTGAGCTTGGTTATGACGAGGAAACAACAACCCAGGAGCTCTTACAGCAAGCTGAAGCTGAGTTATTTAGTGTTTCTGATCAATCCTTGAAGCAGGATGTCGTAAGTCTTGAGCATATCTTGACCGATAGCTTTGACCGTATGGAAGAGTTGCATCGTAACAAGGGTCAACTGCGAGGCATCCGAACTGGGTATCGTGACCTTGATAATATGACAGCCGGCCTTCAACGCAGCGACCTTATTATCCTGGCCGCTCGTCCAGCCATGGGTAAGACAACCTTCGTCACGAACCTTGCCTACAACGTTGCTACAATCGCGAAACAACCCGTCCTATTCTTTAGTCTCGAGATGAGCAAAGAGCAGCTCGTGGACCGCATGCTCGCAGATGCATCAGGAGTAGATGCATGGAATATTAGAACAGGTAATTTAAGTGATGATGATTTCTCGAAATTATCCGAAGCAATGGGCGAGCTCGCTGAAGCACCGATATTTATCGATGACCAGCCAGGACTATCTGTACTAGAAATGCGCACCAAGGCGAGACGAGTGTCCCACGACAGCCCACTAGGGCTTATAATCGTTGACTATCTTCAGCTCATGCAGGGAAGCGGCCGAGATAATGGTAACCGTGTGCAAGAAGTGAGCGAAATCTCTCGTGGGCTCAAGTTGATTGCTCGTGAGCTCAACGTTCCACTCATTGCCTTATCGCAGCTATCTCGTACAGTTGAGCAGCGAAGCCCGCAAATCCCGCAATTATCCGACCTTCGTGAATCAGGTTCGATCGAGCAGGACGCTGATATCGTTAGTTTCATCTACAGGCCTGGGTACTACGAGCCTGATAATCCAGAAGTTGAGAACATCACTAAGCTCATTATTGCGAAACATCGTAACGGCCCGACTGGTGAAGTGGGATTGTTCTTCCATCCAGAACGACTCAGGTTTATGTCGCTTGATCGTAAACATTCGGAATAATGGTAATCCCCGACACATCGCTGGGTGGTATAATCTAAATCAACGATGGTGAGGGCTAGAATACAGAAGATTGCAATATACCGCTTCCGGTACTTACTGGCATACGGTGCGTTTGCGATTGCTCTCGCTACAATGCTACTCGTTGCCGGGTTTTACCTACCGGGTGGCTTACTCTCAACCGAAGTACGCTCAGCACTCATTAGTGATAATCTAAACCCAGCTCATCTATTTAGTCTCCAGCCTGATGAACTCATATACCTGCCGTATCGCCTTCTACAAGCAGGATCGATATCTCTCTTCGGAATATCATTAGTAGGTATAAAGTTACCTTCGATCGTCCTCGGCTTTGCCTCTGCACTCGGAATCCTATACTTACTCAATCTTTGGTATCACCGTAATGTCGCAATTATTACCGCCATGATAGCGGTCACGACTAATCAGTTCCTACTGGCGTCGCAAGCAGGACAAGCAGGGGTAGTCTATATATTTCTCACGACGATGATCCTCGTGGCGGCGTCCATGGTTGCTCGTAAAAGCGCATATGCACATCTGTGGGTACTTGCCGGCTTTGTTCTTGCCGCGATTAGTCTGTACATGCCACTGAATATATATGTACTAGTTGCGTTACTGCTGACTGCGATCATTCATCCGCATGCTCGTCACATGTTACTGCGCCAGGCGTCGCGGCCGATCATTCTGTTTGGCTCACTACTGTTCATAGCGATATTATCACCGCTTGTGATCGGAATCATAAACGATCCGAGTGTGCTTCGAACTCTGCTTGGTTTCTCAGAAAAGATTACAAATTTTGCTGGCAACGCCGCTTCGCTCGTTCAAAATTACACGTCGTTTGCTAATCCTACGACCGGTGCTGTTATTGTCCCTGTGTATGGGCTTGGTATGGCACTGCTCATATTACTTGGGCTATACCGATTATTCAGCGCAAAGTATACAGCCAAAAGCTACATACTCAGTTTTTGGATTGTTCTACTGGTTCCACTCGTATGCTTAAACCCAGGATTCGTCAGCGTTACATTCATCCCCGTTGTGCTCCTCATTGCTCTCGCAATAGATTATCTTATACGGTCGTGGTACAGACTCTTCCCACGTAATCCATACGCGCGTATTTTCGGTCTGCTTCCGCTTGCAGTACTCGTAGTAGGCCTTGTGGTATCGAGCATTGATCGCTACGTATATGGCTTACACTACGATCGTGCGGTGTATTCGACGTATAGTTATGATTTGCCGATTCTACGTAGCAAATTAAAGACACTGGATAAAAACGATACAGTTCAGCTGATAGTCGCTCCAACCAACGTCGCGTTTTATAAGAGTTTCGCGAATCATCAACGCTATGTAAAACAAGTGAATGTAACAAGTGATCCCACTCAGGCAACGGACGCCACAATCTCCATCGCTGAACGATCCGAAAAAGAGCGTATTGAAAAACTACCCGATGACATACTTGTTACACGTACGGTCAATGACGCCGACCACTTCTACCTCTACAAAAACGTCCGTTCCTAGCGTATAATTGAACGAGTTATAAAGAGAGGACATAATACATATGGCATTTGACCAGATGAAGATGCTGAACGACCTGCGTAAAGCGCAGAAAGATCTTAAGAAGCAGATAGTTGAAGTTGAAGCAGGCGACGGAGCTGTTGTTGTGCGAGTGACTGGTGAGCTGAAGATCGATAGTATCAAGATCGACCCAGAGATGGTTGACCTAGAAAACATCGAAGAGCTTGAACACTGGGTTAAAATTGCAGTTCGCGACGGACTTGCTAAAGCTCAAGAGATCGCTGCAGAGACTATGAAGCCGCTCATGGGTGGCTTGAATCTACCTGGAATGTAATAACCTAGCGTGGCGTCACAACTTCTTCCAAAAGCGTTAACCGACCTGATAGATGAGCTCGGTAAACTACCTGGCGTGGGTGCACGTACAGCCGAACGCTATGCCTATTTTCTTTTAAAGGCCGACTCGCGTGTTGCGGATAAGCTATCTTCATCGCTGAGCACTGTTCATGCCAATGTCAAACAGTGTCCTGTCACGTTTGCACTTATCGATGCTGACGAAGACGTCTCAGCACTTTACAGTGATAGTTCGCGTGACAAGTCATTGATCGCGGTAGTTGAAGAGCCGCTTGATATCGTAGCCCTTGAACGTACCGGGCAATACAAAGGCACCTACCATGTCTTAGGTGGAGCAATTTCACCGATCGACGGAGTTGGCCCTGAGCAACTTCATATTCCTCAGCTCATAGAGCGCATTAAGAAGGACGAGGTGAAAGAACTTATTATTGCAACGAATGCATCTGTTGAAGGCGAATCAACGGCACTTTTCTTACAGAAATACATCCAAGATGCAGGCATCGAGGTCTCTATGAGCCGCCTTGCTCGTGGCATTCCGGTTGGTGTTGATCTCGAATACGCCGACCAAATTACGCTGAGTCACGCACTCGAAGGCCGTCGAGCCTTGTAATCCTTACGCTTGATTGAATTGTTCAACAAAGCAATAATTAAGTTATCGTTTTTCCATTCATTTAAGGAAGGAGGGGCGATGTCCCTCGAGGTCGTCACGACTACAAGCTTGAGGTTCAGGGAGCCCTTGAACTCGTCGCAAGAAGTAACGATTGTGTTGTCTGAAGGAAGATGGCGCAACCTGAGATGTGTGCTGTTGCGCTGGAATCACACGAAGTCAACTAGGCTGGCGCTTGTCAGGACCACATGGCAGACCCCGGTCAGACAAGCCGTTGACCAGCTTCAACGGTCAGCAGCCAAACGTGCAGTTCCAACGAGTCTCGAGGAATACGAGGCTTGGGTTGGACCGGTGAATGCCATCCTTGAGGTAGGCATGCCAGCACCCCAAATTCAGGTGATGCGAGGCTTCTCGGTCAGTGGTAACACGATAGGACTCCGTGGTCATATCGTTGAGTTCAAGCTCTGGGCGTGAGCCCGTTCCAAGGTAGAGGCGACCCGCTCGCTCCCTCGGGGCGGGCGGTTTGCTTTTCTGCTACAATTAAGGCAATGTACGAAGAGGCCAAACAACTGATTAATGATGCAACAAAAGTCATCATTATCCAAGCAGAAAATCCTGATGGCGACAGCCTAGGGAGCTCTTTAGCTCTTGAAGAGATCCTGGGTACTCTCGGCAAGGATATCGTGATGTATTGTCCGGTGGAAATGCCGAAGTACCTACGCTATTTTCATGGTTGGGACCGAGTCGTCAGCGAGTTCGATACCTCAGCAGATCTAGCAATTATTGTTGATACAAGTGCTGACATTCTTCTTAGTAAGGTACTTGATACACCAGGTGTGCGGTCATACTTAGAGACTCACCCAGTCATAGTGGTGGATCACCACATCACCAAAAGCACACTGAGCTTCGATCATACACCTATATTCGAGGAAGCTATCTCATCAAGCGAAGTAATCTACCGCATGGCTGTTGGATCCGGCTGGGATATTAATGCTCAGGCTGCCGAACACCTTTTGGGTGCACAGCTAGCTGACAGTCTAGGATTGAGCATCCAAACCGTGACACCCGAAAGCTATCGGATTGCCGGCGAATTAACGAAGCTTGGTGCCCATGTAGCTACGATCGAAGACAGACGCCGCGAATTCATGAAGAAAAGCCCAGAAATCTTGGCGTATAAAGGCCAACTGATCGGCCGAATCGAATATTTTTTAGATGGCAAACTCGCAACTGTTCACATTCCCTGGGAAGATATCCAGGCCTATAGCGATCAATATAACCCGAGTGTATTAGTCCTCGATGAAATGCGACTCGTAGAGGGTGTTGAGGTAGCCGTGGCGATAAAGACATACCCCGATGGTAAGGCGACCGGAAAACTACGCTCGAATATACCTATCTCTGAAACAATTGCCAGCTACTTTGGCGGTGGCGGCCACCCCTATGCTGCCGGGTTCAGGGTGTACGAATCATATGACCGACTTATGCAAGAGCTCATCTCCGCCGCTGATAAGGCCCTAAAGGACAATCATGAAGCTGCATAATACGATGTCAGGAACGGTCGAGGAACTCAAGCCGCTCATAAACGGTACCTTAAAGCTCTATACCTGCGGACTTACTGTGTACTCCCAGCCACACATTGGGAATTGGCTTGGATACATCTATTGGGATGTTTTGGTACGAACCGCAGAAGCGAGCGGGCTTACCGTAGAGCGAACGCAAAATATTACCGACGTTGGTCATTTAACCAGTGATGACGACAACGGTGAAGACAAAATGGAAAAAGGCGCCAAATCGGAAGGAAAAACTGCGTGGGATATAGCCGAAAAGTACATCGAGGTGGCTGATCGAGAGGGCTACGAATTGCTTCGTTTAAAGCGTCCGACACATCTTGTCCGGGCCACTGATCTTATAGACCAGCAAATTACATTTGCACAAGGACTTGAAGCGAAGGGTCTGACATATGTTATCGAAGGCGAAGGCTTATATTTTGACACATCTAAGCTGTCTGATTACGGGAAGCTTGCAAAATTAGATATAGCAGGGCTTGAGGCTGGAAAGCGCGTTGCAGTAAATGGTAAACGGTTGGTGACTGACTTTGCGATATGGAAGTTTAGTCAAACCGGTCAAAAACGTGATATGGAATGGGATAGTCCGTGGGGAACGGGGTTTCCTGGCTGGCACCTCGAGTGTTCAGTGATTGCACGTGAGACCTTGGGCGATCAGATCGATATTCATACAGGCGGCATTGATCATATACCGGTACATCACACCAATGAAATCGCTCAGACAGAGGGCCTTACTGGCAAACCATTTGCTTCTATGTGGGTTCACAATAACCACATCAAAATTGAAGGAACAAAGATCTCTAAGTCACTCGGTAATATCGTGACTCTGCAAGACATCCTTGATAAGGGCTACGATCTGAATGCCTTTAAGTTACTCGCATTATCGAAACATTACCGCACTGAGGGTAATTTCGATTGGGATATCATGCAGGCGGCAAGCAATCGCTATATGAATTGGCGCAGTTACGCCGCGCTTCGTCATCAAGTACATGACACAACTGGCGAAGATGATTCCATTTCTGTAGTGGCAGCAATCGGTGCAGTACGTGAGCGACTGAGTGACGACCTTGATACACCAGGGGCACTTGCTGCTATTGATGCAGCCTTTAGTAGCCTCGATAATCACGCGCTAACGCGCATTAACCGTACAGGTTTAGTTCAACTGCTCGAAGCCATCGATGAGATGCTTGGTATCGACATTACATCGAGTACTCCAGATATTGAAGATGAAGTGAAAATGAAGATTATGGAACGTCAGCGTGTCCGTGAATCAAAAGACTGGAAGCGCTCTGATGAAATTCGCGACGAGCTGATGCTCCGTAATATCGGTCTACGCGACAATGCTGCTGGCACTAGCTGGTATTACCTGAAGTAATTATTCGGAAGCTTTGACGGCTTTTGTGAGCCGAGCCATTGGGCGCGATGCTTTTTGCCGCTTGAGCTTGGCGCTTTCTAAATAGGTATCGAGTAAAACCTTAAGACATCCTGCAATCGGGATCGAGATGATACCACCCGCAACACCAAACAGGTAAAGGCCGATTGTAACTGAGGCTAAGATCGTTAGCGCAGATAATTCAAGCCGCTTCGATTGAATAGTAGGTGATATATAGTTATTTTCAACCTGCTGATATAGCACAAAGAATACGACGTAAACAATTGCAGCACCGATATCATTAAACGCAAGTAGGCTTGTGATTAATATGCCACCAATTGTTGCACCGAACATTGGAATGAGCGATAGAATAAACGTGATTGCCGCTGCAGGTATCGCGAGATTACTTGGTATGTTAAAGAAAAAGCTAAGGATAAATACCATTAAACCGGCAGAAAGTGCACCGAGCCCGGATACGGTTAACTGTCCCGTTACATAGCCCGAGACAACGGCGTGCATTTTATGCACGACGCTATGATGCAGATCCCGAAGCTCTCCGTCCGTGTATAGTCCCCATACCTTGCGCATCAGACCGGGACCCTCAATGAGCATCAAAAATGACAAAACAAGTACGAGGATAGTGGCGGTAATAAGGCCGAATAATGAGCCGATACCGCTTACAACGTTACTCCCGAAACTGGATGCCCAGCCCGAAGCGCTCTGCTGAATGGAGGTGGTTGCTTGATCGACTTGTGAGTGTAGATTATATTGATCGATCAGTGTATTTAGACCGCGCCACTGGTCACGGGCCGATTCAACAAGTTGAGGGACGGTAGAGATAAACTTCGCGGTCTGCTCAATGATTGGGGGCACAGCGAGGAACATAAACGCACCGATCAAGGTGATGACAGCAATGTATGCGATCGCGGTCGACAGGCTACGGCTATTACCGGGTAGCACTTTTGCCAGTCGCGTCACTGGAGCGTTTAACGCTAACGCAAGGAACAGGGCTGTACCCAGGATAATTAGAGCCGTACGAGCGCTATATACGGCCATGCCAGCTAAAAGCAGCCCCACTGGAACAAGCCAAAAACGGATGAATGTTCGCGTAGAGGATTCAATCATGACTTTCATACCGTGATTATAGCATGCTAGTACAGTCGTTAATTGTTGCAGTTCGCTTACTTTGCTTTTACGACAAGCACGTTCAAAGACCGGGGGGAAATTCTATAATTAAGAGGTGGCTCTAAACGTCGTACTTCACCGTCAAAACTAACCGGTATGGATGATCTGCGGCTGTATATCGTCATTGTTTTAGGGTTTGATACCGTAAAATCTTTGCGCTTCGCTGCATCTCCACGCAATACTGCCATAACCGCACTGAGCAGCTGTCGCCTCGTTTGGGATGTGGCTATCATCACGGTAAGGAGCCCACGGGCCAAACTAGTTCTTTGCGGCACGAGCGCACTTTGGATATCGTACACATTATTACCAACGAACACGAAGGGGGAGCGAAATTCTTCCCCATCCACAATAAGGGCATGTCTTCGAAATGCAGTGAGCTGATCTACCGCAGATAGTATAGCTGCGATCCATTTGCCAGCTACTTTTCGTATTGTTTTCCGCTCGATAAGGCTAAAAGGATACAAACCTAAGTTCGAATTATTCAAAAACAATTCGTCGTTTACATAGGCTACATCGATTCGCTTACGTTTACCGGCATCGAGATTTTCGATAACACTTTCAATGTCTGGCGCCATACCCAGATCTCGTACAAAATGATTGAATGTGCCGCCAGGTAAGGGCAGAAGGGTAGATTTGGTGTTAACAAGATGCCGAGCTACACTATTCAAGCTTCCGTCACCTCCCACTACAGCAACCGTGACACCGCGAGCAATAAGCGATGCGAGTTTTTTTGAATCAAGTTGTTGAATCGTAAAGCTATATTCAATCTTCACTCCGTGCCGTTTAAACAGTGGCCTGAGGGCTTGCAGGGTTTTACGTCCGCCAGACTTCGGGTTGTATATTAAAACAACATTCATGCAAAAGGCCGGACAACGAAGATTACTAGACACAGTGCAATTAGACCCAGCACCCAACCCGCTAAGACATCGCTCGGAAAATGGGCACCTAAGTACACACGCGATAGTCCAACGAATATAGGTATTAATGCAAGAACCACGCAAACGATATAGTTCCACGGCTCTGGAAGCTTCACGTACGCGATATACGCGAGAAGCCCGTACGCTATCATCGACCCGCTTGAATGACCGCTCGGGAAGCTGAATGTCTGCAGTTTCATATTCATTGCATATTCCGTAACCGGCCTGGCACGTTCAAACAGCAACTTGAGTAATGCTCCCACAATTAGCGTTAAGGGTATGATCGCGCCGCTTACGGCAATTCGAAAATTAGACGCATACAATCCACTCCCAATGACTGCGATTGTTACGACCGTAATCGCAATTGGATCCCCGAGCATTGTCATGAATTCAAAAAAAGGACGTGCTGCTTGGCCAAATGTGGAGGCCACCCATTGGGTGAGGGACTGGTCGAAACGGTGCAAATTAGCCTTCATACCCCAAGTATACCAAGGGCTGACAGCTTTGACGAAGCACGCTAGACAATGTATAGTCATACTATGAATTCAGGCATTGGATCAGTTGATGCTGCAACAGATATTATCGGGGACAAATGGACTCCTCGCTTGTTACGATTCTTTCTCGATGAAACAACAGTGAGGTTCTGCCAACTTCAGGATATGACAGGCGACATCAATCCTCGCACGCTTTCCGCACGTTTAGTGAAGCTTGAAGATCAGGGAATTATCGTTAAACGTCCAACATCGCCGTCGCGCTGCGAATATGAACTAACGGAAAAAGGTCGTGATCTATTACCTATCCTCACGCAGATGCACTCGTGGTCAGCAAAATATACTGAAGTGATATAGCGTATACTTAGTAGTAGATGCGTGTCTTAGTCATTGAAGACGAACACAAGATAGCCAGGGCATTAAAGAAAGCTCTGGAGCAAGAACACTATGCCGTTGATGTCTCATACGACGGAGACGACGGCTTGGCAATGGCGACGACCGAGCCATATGATGTCATGATTGTTGATCGGATGCTCCCAGGCGGTCACGATGGTATTTCAATCGTGAAAGCGGTGCGTGAACGCAGCATCGGCACACCCATTCTTCTTCTTACTGCACTTGGCAGGGTAGAAGACAAAACAACTGGCCTCGATAGCGGTGCCGATGACTACTTGATAAAGCCGTTTGCGCTTGAAGAGCTGCTCGCACGGGTGCGGGCACTACTTCGGCGACCCGTGGAGCAGCATTCAACCGTGCTAGACGCCGATGACCTTTCGCTCGACACCGCAAAGCGAAGCGTCAAACGTGGGAACAAGGAGATTCGCCTTACAAGTAAAGAATATGGATTACTCGAATTTTTACTCCGAAATAAGAATCGACCAATTTCAAAGAATACTATCATGCAGCATGTTTGGGACTACGATGCCGATATATTACCAAACACTATCGAGGTATATATCAAATATCTCCGTGCAAAGATCGACAAGCCATTCAAGGGCAAGGGACTCATCAAAACCGTCAGGGGTTTCGGTTACAAGATTGAGGACGATAAAAAGTGAGACGAATGTTCAGCGCAGCGACGCTGAAGCTAACTGCGTGGTACTTAATTATTCTTGTCGCAATTTGTCTTATTTTTAGTTTCATTATTTTTGAGTTGTCGACATCCGAGATAAGCAGCAGGCTTGAGCGCCTACAGATCCGTGCCGAAGGAAGTACCCGGACCGTTACACTGCCAGGGCCATTAACACTAACTGATGTTAGGGTAGATCAAACTGAAGAAGCCAAAACGAGTATTTTTATTGGGCTTGTATACATGAATCTCGCCGTTGTGTCACTCGGCGGCGTTGGTTCATTCCTACTGGCTCGGCGTACCTTACGACCAATTGAAGAGGCTCACGATGCCCAATCACGGTTTACATCAGATGCGAGCCATGAACTAAGGACGCCTCTTGCAATTATGAAGTCCGAGATTCAAGTGGCGTTACGAGAACCTAAAATGAAGCCGAGGGAGTACCGCGAATTACTTGAAAGCAATCTGGAAGAAGTCGACAAGCTGACTCAGCTATCACAGTCACTGTTGCAGCTCTCGCGTCTCGAGCACGACACAATTGAAAAAACGGACCGGATCGATGTATTCGCTAGCATAAAACACGCAGTGAAGAGTCTTCACATTGACCATGCTCGAATGACCTACGAAGTACCAAAACAGTCAATAACAATCGACGGAAACAAATCTGTCTTAGATGACTTATTCAGGATTCTCTTAGACAATGCAGTAAAGTACAGCCCAGACGCTAGCCCAATAACGATACAACTCAACTCGAATGGGCGTAGCTGTAAGATTTCCGTGACGAACCAAGGTGCTCCAATTCCGAAAGAGGACTTGGAAAGAATATTTGATAGATTCTATAGAGTAGAACGGTCTCGTGCATCATCTCGCGTGAGTGGATATGGCTTAGGGTTATCGCTCGCCCAAAAAATAACGAACTTGCACGACGGCACAATTTCCGTAGCAAGTTCGATCAAAAATGGAACGGTTTTCTCTGTTCAACTCCCGCAGGTGCGGAGTAATCGTTAGCATTTTGCGATAATCTTTCAAAATAGTGAAAATTTTCAGATTCTTTTCAGAATTGGGTCGTATAGTGAAGCCATACGGTGAACGTGAGACAACCGTACAAAACCTAAACCCCAGGAGGAAAAGCATGCAGACATTAGAGACGAAACGAACTATCCTGCTTAGCAAGAAGGGTATGAAAGAGCTTAAAAAAGCTGTTAACAAGCTTGAACGTACTCAGAAGCAGATCATCATTGATCTTCGAGACCTTGATAAAACTGACGGCCATGACCAACGACTTGCTCGCATTGAAAAATTAGCCGAACTAGAGGCTGTAGAAAGCCAACTTGCTGACAAGCAGGCATACCTAGCGAATGCCAAATTATTCCCGCGTAAACGTGATGCGGTGCGCGTAGCGATTGGCTCAGTCGTTGAGCTCATCGACGCCAGCGGGCGAGCAATTCAGTACCAGCTTGTTGATAGTATCGAAGCCAACCCGTCAGACGGCCGCATCTCGGCATCTAGCCCATTAGGTCAAACGCTACTTGGCCGTACGATCAAAGAGACCATTAGCTGGGGTAGTAAGCTCGGTTCGAGCCAGCTCACCCTTGTGCGTATTTCATAAATTTGCCACCACCAAACATAGCCGCCGCTCTCATGCCCACCCAGAGCGGCGGCTTATTATTAACAGATGCGAATATGGTACAATTATGTACATACTGGGGCGTCGCCAAGTGGTAAGGCATCGGTTTTTGGTGCCGACATTCGGGGGTTCGAATCCCTCCGCCCCAGCCAAGCATAAGCGTAATTAAATGACGAGTAATCGTCATTTTTGTTTTTGATACAATTCATAGTATGAATAAGCCAAAGCCACAAATTAGATTTAAGTATGGTTGGCTTTTGGCTGAAGTTACCGCTGATGCGCTAAATCGGAAAAATGATAGCACTCGACCGCTAGGTACTTACGATGAGCTCATTTCAATAACAAAAAAATATGAAGCATGGTGGACTCCATACAATGATCAGGTCGTTGAAGGAATCTGTAATATCTTAAGCCTCGACTTTAAACAAAATATTATTGATGTTTATGTGTCGCCTTGGTTTACTCCAATTAGTGACCCTTTGGTGATAGGACCGGCATTTGAATCGCAAGATAAATTGATATGTACCATTGCGCATGAATTGATCCATAGGATTTTAACAGATAATACCTCGGTTGATTCGAACCGCGATTTGCTGCGCGATTGGGAAAATGCTTTCGGAAATGATCACGATAAAAAAATGCTCGTGCATATACCAGTTCACGCAGTCCTTAAGCAACTATACTCCAAAGTAATGAGCCGACCTGATTTACTTAAGTTAGATATAAGTAGCACAAAAGGTAATCAGCCATATGCTGACGCATGGGATTATGTTCAGTCGCATGATCATAATAGAATTATTGAAGCTTTGTCTATATCAAAATCTTCCTGAAACACATCCACTATCCCCAGCCAAGCATAAGCATTATAGAACTGAATCGAAATGGTTCAGTTTTTAATTTTGGTATTATTAGCCTATGCCTGAAACGATATTTGATAAGATTGTCCGCAACGAGATCCCGAGTTATAAAGTATGGGAAAACGATAAGTTTCTAGCTTTTCTGACACCGTTTCCAAATACACCGGGGCTTACTGTCGTTATTCCTAAAAAGAATCCTGGTGATTATATTTTCGATATTGATCCAGATCTTTATATGGACTTTCTCAAGGCTGTTAGAACTGTCGCTAATCTTCTTGAAAGAGCCCTAGGAGTTAAACGTATCGCTCTAGTATTCGAAGGAACAGGAGTAGCGCATGTTCATGCTAAGTTATATCCGCTTTACGGCGAACTCGCCTCACAGACAAACGTTTGGAGCAAGGATACTGAGTTTATTGAAGAATATCGTGGCTGGATCACGACGTTAGAAGGTCCGCAAATGAGTGACGAACGCCTTGTTGAGATTCAAAAGAAAATTCAAAATGCCAGTTAGTTTCCTGAAATACGTCCACTATCCCCAGCCAAGACGCTTACGTTAATTACTACCTTTTGGAAAGTAATTTGCTATAGTACATTTATGAATAAATTTCTTGCATTCACAGCTATTTGTATATTTATCGTCATTGAAGTAATGCTTTTGCTGCCTATGTATCTTGGTATAACAGCCATAGTATTTCTTGAATTTAATTCATTTAGCATGAATCCAACAGGGGTTCAGCTTAATCCAGTTATTTGGACAATCCAGCTCATAGTTTTTATCGCGCTTGGCTTCGCTATCATCCGTCTAAGAAAATACCTGTCAAAAGCCTAAGTACTTACTTATACGATTTTGCTGATTTCACCGGAGCTATATTTGTTCTGCTCGAAACACGCCCACTATCCCCAGCCAAGATGCTTATGTTTAAAGACTTCTTCGGAAGTCTATTTGTTTATACTTGTCTTAGGTATTGGAGTATTTATAATGAGTTTATGCAATACGAGCCTGGCAATCCCACGAAGTTAATTCTTGATCACTCAGATGAATTCCAGGCTGTGGGATGGGCTGCTTCCGAAGTACGTAGGATTAACCCAGACGATCCAGAAGTACAAAGCGCTTACGAATCTGCTCTAGACGCATCACTGATATGCCATTCTGACAGTGAAAGTTTAACATTGCGAGGTAAAAAAGCAGATACTTTGCTATCTGTCATAAAACAATGGGTTGAAGCAGGACCCCCGGAAGAGGGCGACCCTGTAACGTATCCGGCTCGACAAAAAAGTTATAGAACAGCTTGTGCAATTGTCGCGAGAACAGTAGAGCCAACTTCAGACTCTACGCAGATTTCCTCCTGAAACACACCCACTATCCTTAAATGAAATAGAGCCTGCACCGCGAGGGGGCATAGGCTCTATTCCTCATCGGTGCAGGCTTCGCATGCCCAACTCAATTCGTGAGACTTCGACAAGTCGCGATCGGTCAGTGACGACTTTGAAGCCCAGCGCACCTTGCTCCGTCATATCGTACTCGACGGGAGCGTAGGCATAGTGGCAATGGACATATGACTCCAGGTTGTACACCTCGCGGAGCCACTTGAGGAGATCCTCGTCGGTCATGATGCCGAGACCCTTCTTGACGATCGCAACTTCTTCCGAACTCATCAGGAGGGTGTTTGTGGCGGCCGATGTTCTATCGTAACCAGCCCATGCCTTCCTCTCGTACCACTTCGGACCAAAGCGTGAAACACAGGCTTCCACCAGTGCTCTCGTCACCTCTTCAGCAAGCTCGTTCTGTGACATGTACAATTCCTGTTCTGTGAGTGAGTGGGAGCTGCTAAGACAGAATGTCATGGAAGTACTAGATCCACTTATAAGGAATTTAAGTATTATGACAAATAAGTCAACATATGTCAACCATTTGTGATTCTACTGACTCGGCTCAGGATGATTGCAGATTGACAAGAATACATCCACTACCCCAGCCAAGCGCACGTATATAAAATCCAGGTCTAAGCACCTTAAATGTAATTTCTCCCAAAGACACGAGGCCTCAGCAAAAAGAGCCGGACAAAAACAATATGCATATGAAGTGTCGCAACTCCTATGAGCAAAGCCAGTACATAGAACAACACGCCTGTGAAGCTAAAGTTGCCGAGGTGACTCAAGCCTGTGTCAATAAGGCTATTGAGAAGCGGCGCAATCCAGTTAACGGCAATCGCAATAAACAGAGCCCAGCCAATCAGTGTTGCACTTCGCACCCAGAGTTGGGTGAATATTTCGAAAAGAGCCGAGGATTGTGATGCGTCTTCGCTACTCTGGATAAAACTCATAACACCCTTGCCAATATGACTAAACGTCTTTATTAGCGTAAACACGGCGACGCCGATGAATAACCCAAACATTATTAGGAATATGTAGTATCCTGTCGTACTTGAGAAAAACTTTGTAATCCATTCAATTGCCGAATCCGTTCCTGACCATGCCTGAGCGGTTAATATTTGTGAACCAAATACGGACTGATATACAAGTTGATTGTCGCTTGCAGATAACCAACTCGCGAAGGCGATCCATGCAATGCTCAGCACGAAGGTTGCTACTACGCTAAGCGGAGAGGGTGTGATCAGGATTCTAAATAAATGTAATTGCTGCATTGCTACATACTTATATAGCATAAAATAACACATTAAACATAAAAGGTATTGACAACGATTTTTTTTCGAGGAAACTATATACATAAGAGTCACAATGACAACATTCAAAAAAGGGGATAGGTGTGTCAGTAACGTTTAACTCTATTACATATAGTCAAGCTATACGAGTGCTTGCGGTAGGCATACTTCTCGTAGCTATGAGCATTGCGCCGTTGCTGCTGCTTCAGCAGCGAGCGAGCGCAGCAGCCTGCGGGGCACCGACTGTTGACTACGGCAGCGCCACGTCGAGCGTTACAGTTCCAGGAGCTGCGACATACCGGGTTTGGACACGTATGCAAGTTCCGAACACAACCGACAATAGTTACCGTTTAGAAATTGACGGCAATACATGTATAACCGTTGGTGGCGCAGGTGTAGCAGCCGGCAGCTGGACATGGGTGTCTCATCAGGATGGGACTGTCACGTCAAAGATTGACGTTGCCTTAACCAGTGGTAGTCACAGCTTAAAGCTCATCGGGAATAAGCCAGGCGTCAAGGTAGATAGAATTGTCCTTACATCAGATCTTGCATGTGTGCCAACCGGATTTGGAGACAACTGTAACGTACCGCTGGACACAACCGCTCCGACAGTAAAGCTCACTTCACCAGCAGCAAATGCCAGTATAAGTGGTTCGACGGTGAACATAGCAGCTACTGCAACAGATAATGTTGGCGTGAGTCGCGTCGAATTCTTTGTCGACGGTGTATCAGTTGGTATAGACACCAGCTCGCCATACTCAACAACTTGGGATAGCTCTAAAGTTGCAAACGGGGATCATCAACTTTCCGTCAGAGGTTATGACACAGCTGGCAATACCAGCACAGACAGTATCGTTGTAAGAACAAGTAATGGAGACACACTGGCACCAACTGCACCTTTGGGCCTTCTCGCTCAGGCTTTGGCATACAATAGCGTGCGCCTTACCTGGTCAGCTAGCAGTGATAATACAGCCGTGGCAGGATACCGGGTATTCCGAGACGGCGTGCCAGTAGCAACCACCAATAATGGAACTGTCTACGAGGATAGTGCGGTTAACGCGAGTACCTCGTATAGCTACAGAGTTGAAGCATTTGACGCAGCCGGTAATCGCTCTGCATTATCTACCGCAACGACCGTAACTACACCGGGTGCTCCTGTCGCAGATACTCAGGCACCAAGCCAACCAAGTGGCTTAACTGCAACTGCAGCGAGCCAGAGCCAAGTTAATCTTCGTTGGACAGCTAGCACCGATAATATCGGAGTCGTCAGGTACGACATTTTCCGAGGCACTGGTTCAAATGTTCAAAAGGTTGGCTCATCACCAGTCACAAGCTATGGAGATACCGGATTAGCCGCGGGAACATCGTACACCTACCAAATCGTGGCGATTGACGCTGCCGGGAATGTGAGCAGTAGAAGCAATGGCACAACGGTCTCGACATTGGCCGCTCAGCCGCCAGCAGATCATGGTCACGCAGTAAAGGGAACGGTGAAAAATCGTTCTGGTAACAGACTTTCGAAGGTTAAGATTTATCTCAGCAAGGGCGACGGAGTAACTCAGATTGTTCAAACCAATAAGCATGGAAATTACGCAGCATACGACTTACTAGACGGCGTCTACTCATTGTCTGCTCAGAAGCGAGGCTACACTACGCTCCAATCAACACTCAAGATGAGCGGCTCAGACCGAGTTCGAAACATCACTTTGAGCAGGAGGTAGGATAACACTATGGAACAACACGAAACTACGGAGAACAACACGACCATGTTTGGATCGAAAATAAGCACAAAGAATCGCAAGCAGCGTCTTGTCATAGCCCTCGCCGTACTCATTGTGACTGTCGCAGTTGTGATAGCAGCCGTCGCATTTCTAACAAACGGATTTAATTCCGACACTGCTCAATCGGTTGAACAGATCGATAGCGAAGTAGCTATCGTCGAAATTACAAGTGACGGTCTTAAGCCCGCAGCCATACGTGTCAAAGCAGGCCAGCAGGTGAAGTTCATTAATCAAGACAGTAGTCAGCACCGTATCATGGCGGACCCAGACAGTTTGGAAGGATTTGATAGCGAGAGCCAGCTTTCTACCGGTGATTCATACACATATGTCTTCGACACGCCTGGAACCTATTATTACTATGACAACGCAGCGCCCGAGTCGCTGACTGGATCTGTGGAGGTAAAGCAATAATGAAAAACTTCATGAAAGAAAATCGACTTCAGCTTACCATTGCAGCCGTTGTTGCTCTCGTAGTAATTGGTGGTGGCCTCGTGTGGTTAACGGTGAATGCTGCTGGTTTCTTCTCGGCAGTCGAGCCTGAATCAAGTGTACTCGCAACGAACGCTACCTCAGTCGACGACGCGACGGCATCTGGCGGCAAGGCGATCCAGTTCAACGCTCCGGCAACGACAACACCAACTCCACCGACTACCGGTCCTTGTCCGAATGCACTTCACACTCCAGGCGGATCAGATGGCATGGGTGGCTGCTGGCCTGGCCTACATAACACAGGCGTTCCTGACGGAACCGTACTAACAGCCTACACGGGTTCATGTGTTATCCAAACCAACACGGTGATCGACAAAAAAGACGTTAACCAACGCTGCACGGAACTTATTGTACGTAACGGTGCTAAGCTAACGGTCACCAACTCAAAAACACCTCGAATTGAATCTACAAGTGAAGGTAACCTCGGTAGTGTAGAGATAAGCTACTCCAATATCGATGCTCCTGGCTGGGTAGAAGGTGCGTTGTGGGGTTACAATCTATCAGCTGACTACGTAGAAATCACTGGTGGTCAACACAACTACCACTGTAATAACAACTGTAAGGTTACGAATTCGTACCTCCACAAGCAGCACAACCCGAACGGTGGATCGTACCACAACAACGCATTCATATCCAATGGTGGTGAAAATATGAATATAACGCACAACTCACTGCACTGTGACGCGATTCTCAATTCTACCGACGGTGGATGCTCAGGCGACTTAAGTCTATTTGGTGACTTCGATCCTATCAAAAACGTGACCATAGATAAAAACCTTCTTATGGCAAATAATTCTTCAATCTCGTACTGCCTCTATGCAGGTACCCAGCCTGGCAAGCCGTATCCAAATGCCTCAGGCATCGTAGTTCGGGACAATGTATTCCAGCGCGGAGCTAACAAGCGCTGTGGTGTATACGGTCCAGTATCATCCTTCCAGCCGTCCGCAGCAGGCAATATCTGGACGAATAATAAATGGGACGACGGAACAGTACTTAACTCGTCAATGTAACCAACTGTTAAGTTAATACAGCAAGCAATATTCATAGCCTCGCGTAAATTCACGTGAGGCTATATCTTTGACTACATCTAAATTAATTACTCTGCACAAATGAAATGGCCGGGAGCGATGAAGCTCCCGGCCGTGGTATTCGTTTTGTACTGATCAAAACGAACAAAAATCGTGTGACGTAAACTCTGGATTGAGCCTACATCTTATGGAGTGATCCCGACGGATCGGAGGAAGTCGGCTGGATCAACCGTTCCCTCCGGATCACCGTTCAGGCAATCCAGCGACGTACAGATGTTCAGATGCAGGTGCTCCCCGAGCGAGTTGCCGGTATCACCGACATTCCCGACGGAGTCACCCGCCTCTAGCTTCTGCCCGAGTGTCAACCCGAGTTCATACCTAGAGAGGTGGGCATACATGTACTTGTAAGTTGAGCCTGGCATCCCTTCGACAGGGATGTTCGTCTCGACCAACAGGTAGTTGCCCCATGCATCGTCGAACTGCGCGCGTAGAACTGTGCCGCGGTGCATTGCCACGAGCGGCGCTTCCACGCCGTTCGTTCCGTAGTCTGCACCGTTATGGAAATCATCTCCGTTCAGGTCGCGTGGCCCGTACGGACTGCTGATGTTGTAGGTGCCCTCGGCAAGCGGGAAGACCCACTCGCCTGAAGCCGTGGTTAATGACTCCAAGCGTAGTACAAGGGCTATGCCTTGCAGTCCCACCTCTAGCCGCTTGGCTGCACCACCATTGTTGACGCCGATGTAACTGACGCCTGTGGCAGTACTTGCATTGGTGACAATTCCAACCTCACTCAACTGACCGTTCTGATCCTTAAACACGATGTCACCGCGCTTCAGAGGCAGAGATCCATTTCGGACTCCTGGTACGTCGAGAAGTTCGGCAGTAATGCCGCTCTCCTCATCGCCCGTATAGGAAGCTAGCTGAGTAAGATCGGCAGGTGCGGAGAACCCAGCTTCGCCAGCCGAGTAGTGAACCAGTTGGCCCGACGAGTCGAACTTCCTAGTCTCTACCGATGATCCGAACGAAACCTCTGCCCAAACTAATGGGTGATCAGAGGTAGCTCGATCGCGCGGCTCAACCTTGTACTGATGTACCTTGACCGATTCCGTCCTGAACAGATGGTCAACCTGTCCGAGCTGGACGCCCTTGGCCGTCTCCGCTCGGCAACCTAGGCGATTCTGGACCGCGGGGTCTGGGTCAACATGACGGAACACGCCTGAAGCTGTCTGAACACAAGTGGTGATGTTCTCGTGCTTGCCCTGGAACGTCGTGTTGTTAACGTAGCGCAGGTTCTGGAACGCGTTGTAGTCACCACCCTTGATCATCGGGTCGCCGGTTCGGGCTACCAGCTCCTCGTCATGGGTAGACTGAGCCAGCGCGTCCTGATAGCGCCAGTAGGCGTTCTCCTCAAACGCCGGGTCGTGGGTGCTGCTAAACCAGAACACCTTACCGATGTCGGGGTTATCTGGATCGATAACCTCGAATTTTGCGAGAGGGATCTGCTTACGCGAACCCCCGAAGTAGTACGGCATCGGTGTTGTCCGACTGACCTGTTCAATCAGCCGGAGCTTTGAGGTGTTATAGGCAATCGAGTTGACAGAGGCGTTGTTACTACCTCCATAGGTCGGCTCCTTAGGGAACACGGCCCATTCGTCTTCGGTAACCCTGTCAGCACCGTTAGTAAGTCTCAAGAATTCTTGCCGTTGGACTGGCTCAAACTCCTGAAGCGCTACCACGTCGATCTGAGTATCACGGATGAGTTGCACGGATCGTCGCATGCGACCGATCCAGCCGTCGCCCGGCGTGTGACTCCGGCCGTGCACGTTGTACGTGCCGACTCGAAGCGTGCCAGGTCCGTTGGCTAGACCATTGACCTGAGCCTCTGCGACTTGAACCATCCGCTCGATCGGGTCGAGCGAGTCCGACTCCTCGCATTCGGCTGAGGTCTGCACAACATTTGCGTCACCCAAGATATGAGCAACGATGGCAATGGCCTCATCTTCATGCGTTGCGTAGGCTGTCGGCGTTGCCGAAACCTGCACGGTCTGGGCGGCATCACCTCGCGGCATGCTCTCCCAGCCAGTGATATCGATCAGACCTGGCTGACCGCCGCGACCGCCGGTATAGAACATTCCGGCGGACTTTTTGGGGTTCAAGCGCACTCGGCGTGGTGCCCACTCCTTCCGCTGCTGGAATAGCCCTATACTGTCACGGTCCCCGTAAGGAATGTTGTATAGAACCGACTCCTGGATAGCGGTCATGATGGCCACTTCTGCCGCGCGGGTCGGAAGGCCGAGCGAGACAGCCACTTCGACGATTGTCGTCGCGTATTGCAACTGCTCAGCGCTGATCGGCTCGTTCTTGACAGTAAGGCCTGCACCCGACGGCGCTTGCGTCTCGACGGCAGCCTGGCCGGACAACGACTGTAAAATGCAAGGGTTCTCTTTGATAACCTCGTTGGCGAAGAGACCAAAGAGACCAGCGACCCAGCCGGCACCAGCGAGTATCATACTCACCAACGCCAGAACGAAAAGCTTCTTCAATCTCTTCACCTCCTCGGCGAAGTCAGTATTGCTCTGTCAGGGAATCGATCTGCCAATCTCTCTCAGACCCAACAAGGATCAGCTCGAGATCGGTTTCGATAATAGACGGGTTCACGCGGGTGCGGATCGTCCTGGTGATAGTCACGAGTACTTCGTCGTCGTGGCCGCCGTTAAATGACTTCACGGCGGCCACGACGGAGCCTCCCGCTCGGATGAGTTGCTGATCTTGAGGATTTTCGAGCGGACGCACGTAGTCCTCTAGGAAAGCTTCAGTCACAAGTGGCTCAAGCAGAGCCCGGTAGCGGGCAGTGCGTTCGTCGACGTCACCATCATACAGTCGCTTATCACGACTGTAGTAGATAGAGACGAACTCTCGCACTGCCCGCTTCTTGGCCTGTTTCACTTCAGCGAGACCTTCAGGATCACCTGAAGCAACGACCGTCTCAGAGCTTGTGGGTTCATTCGAAGGCTCACTCGACGACTTCTCGGGTGAGGCTGGCCTGCCGCCGACAAACTGTGCAACGACGATCCAGACCACGCCGGCTGATACCGCCGCAATCACGAAGAAGCGTCTCACGGTTTCACATCCTTTCGAGGTTTTTGCGCGTCGCCGCGTCGGTGTCGGACATCCTTCGGTACATCTCGGTCAGCTCGTAGTCGAAGACAAACGGCTGCTGAGACCCGATCTTCATCAGGAACTGGCCTGGCTTCAGACGGGGAATCATCTGCGCGATGTGAGGAGACACACCACAGTACTCGATGATGTACGGAAGGTGCACCGTCTCGTGCTGGGCGATCGCCCAGGCTCCGACGTCGCGGAGCATGTTCTGCGCAATCAGGCCTTGCGGGCCCGAGATAGCCAAGTAGTCACTGATGTGCTGAGAGATGAAGATGAGCAGTGAGCCCGTACCGCGAAGCTTCTTGGTACGGCCGCGCATCCCTAGGGCGAAAGCCATCGAGTCCCAGGACTCGTAGCTCTCGTCATAAAGCTCGGCGTCGCAGAAGTAGTCGTTGTCTCCGTAGCGGATACCGGCGGTCTTGACTCTCCAAATGAACGATTGGACTGGCGCGATTGCATCGGGATCGAGCTGGGTGTAGTCGAACGAAACGACTCGTCGAGTCATCGCGTCTGCTAGCGAACCATGGCCGCCCAGGACTTCGCCTGTCTTACCGTTCATCAGGTTCGCCAGGCGGAAGAACAACTCGTTACCGATGTTAACGATATCTGCCTCGGAGAGACGCGGTATCACGCCTTCATTGAGCAGAGCCAGCTCGTTAACGATCGTCGAGATCAGATTGATGTCGACCGTTGAGAAGAAGCTGTTGAGCGACTTCACGTGCGGCTTCTCTTTCTTGAACTCGTCGTGTAGGCCGACTCGCAGGATGTGCTCGGCGGCGGGGCTGAGCGCCGCGCCGTCGTCCTGCATCAGCTCGCTGAGGTTGCGAAGATGGTCCTGCGGCCGCAGTGGCAACTTCTTGTCCAGGATGTTGATCCCGTCCTTGAAGTCCGCTGCTAGGTCGACAGTCCTTTCGCCAAATTCTGCCACGAAAGGATCCCACTCGGGGATGTTACCACTGCGCTTGGTGCTGTCAGCGGCGATACGTGCGCGCTGGCCACCTCGGACACTCATCATGAACGCATGTGTGAGCATGCGCATGCCAAGCGTCGTCTTGCCCGACCCGAAGTCCCCGAGGAACATCAGGAGCGGTGCAGTCAGAAGCCTACGATCACGCATCATCACGTGGTCGAACAGACGAGGAACACCGTGCAGGTCTCTTCCGAGTGCCCAGCCGGCTTCTCGTGGGTAGCGTCCAGCAACCCGAACGGAGTGCGTGTGAGCCAGCATGTCCATGTTTCCATGGAACTGCGGCCCTGATCGGTACGATCGGTTAGCCATTTTGGCCACCTTTCCATAGTGTCTGGTTGTTAACGATCAAGAGGAATCAGCCTCTCAAACATACGCTCTTTCTGAGTGAGCACACGGTTGAAAAGTTGAGTGAAGCGTCACCCGGGACCTTGCATGGGTCCCGGGTGACGCGAAGTGGACGGATCTACTCATCGAAGAGGCACAGGTGAGCCAACAGCGGCGGCAGCTGTGTCACCTCTCCGAGTAGCTGCAAGCTGAGCGCGGAGTGGTTACTGAGAGCACCCATTGCCAGCTGCGTGTGCGACTGCGTCGTCTCGTACACGCCACCCTGGACCGAGAGCTGGATACGACCAGAGGTCGAACGGCTCTTACTTCGGAACAGGCTGGCATGCGCCTCAATGGCCTCTTCTTCAGCCTCCCGATCTTCGAGGTGAAGCTCGCGTGAGGACTGTGAGTGGAGAAACCCTGACAGGGCGTCGCGGGTGCGAACCCGCATACGAGTCTGCTTCAGGCCCTTCTTGTGAGGCGTCGTCTTGACGTAGTGCGAGTAGACGAAGGGGAACGGCTGCACGAACAGCTCATCGAGGAAGCCGGGCGCGAACTTGGCCTCCTCGAACTCCATCACCCCCACCGACGTGTGAAGCGTCTTGTTCACCTGGGCACAATCGTTAAAGATCCCGATATGCCCCGGGAAGGGTCCACGCCTGAGCGTCAACGCATCCTCGAGCTTCTCCAGCTTGCCCTCCATGTCGAGCCCGATGTCCTCCCGCTGTTGCTTGTAGAAGGGAACCAGGTCCTCGGAGTTGAAGAGAAGGTAACAGACTTCGTTCAGCTCAAACAGGCTCGGCAAGCGTAGCCCCGTGAGGGCACCTGTCAAGTTGTTCCTGATCGTCTGAACGACACCCATCAGCTCGGTTGAGGTCACCTGTTCGAGCGTGAGCTCGTCCAGGGCCGTCCGCCGCCACTGCTTGGGGAACACCATTCTGATGGCGACCCCGCACACGAACCTATTACCGTTCCCGTACGTGTTGCCGCCGTCTTCCATGGCGTTCTGCACCAGCTTCTCTTCGACAGAGCCCGGTTCGTAGGACAGGAAGTCCTCGTGCCACCGAGACTCGTTGTACGTGATGGCCTCAGTACTGTCGGCATCCCTCGCGATGACGAACATCGACAGCTCGATCGTCTGCAGCGTAGTGTTGACGCCCCTCTTGAGAGCCGACACGAGTGTCGTATCCCAGATGAAGCGCTGTGCCTCGCTGCTGTCGGTGAACTTGGGTCCGCCGTCGAAGATGAGAATCGCGACGACGTGGTCTTCGCCGCCGCCCTTGTCCCGTAGGAACGCGAATTGCTCGCGAGAACCCTCGGGTCGGACGGAAATCAACTTGACCGGGAACGCAGACTTCTTCCTTTCGGGAGGCTCTACGAACTTGGCACTCTCGTACATCAGGAGCGTGTCCTGAAGGTCGAATGAGTATTCGACGTTGCCACGCTTGCGCAGGCGGCGTCGTTCGATCGAGCCGAAGATGGCTTCGATACCTGAGTATCGAAACCCCTTCTTACGACCGTACTCGGGCGCGTAGAGAAACAGCATCACGGTGACGATCGGAAGTGCTCCGAGCCACCTCGCCTGAGAATAGGCGAGGAGTGCGAGAATGCCTCCGATCATCAGTACCGATTTTTGGTCACGCGATGGCTGGAACCACCCGCGACTCATCCTCCGCGAAACGGAGTTCGATTCAGAGAATACACTCATGGTCTTACTCCTGTTCCTTGTAGGACGGACGATCCGGCTTGGGGGTTGGCTTTACGATGCGTGAACCCATCAGCAACGCTGCCGTCGCCAAGGGGTTCGTCTTACTCATGACCGAGGCTCCGATCATCATGCGGTCACTCATGGAGTTACGCATGTGGTCGCCGCGGCTGACGCTGGGATCACGCTCGTTCTGGGAACGGGCGTAAAGTGCGCCAGCCAATGCTCCAAGCCCTGCTGTGGACAGCTTGCCCGCCAGGCCGCCGCTCGACGCGTTGCCGGTCGTGCGGGCTGAGATGGCCGTGTTGAGCTGACGCGTCTCCATGACGCCGCTGACCTTCTGGCTGAAGCCGAACTTGAAGTATGCCCAAAAGATGGCCAAGGGGATGACGCTCGCGCAGAACACTGCGCTAACGACGTAGGATGAGCCGAAGCTTTCCTGACCCCCCATGTAGAAGAGCGAAAGCGCCAACACCATTCCTAGCGAACCGACAAGCATGGTCACGCCGATGCCAACGAAGATCACGAACAGGCCGTCACCCATGAAGCCAAACCACCTGAGACCGAACAAAAGCACGATCACGAGCAGGCTCTGCGGCAATAGCTTGATCATTACCTCGCTTTCCACATTCAGAAGCGATCCGCCGATCCAGCCGAAAAGCCAGCTGAAAAAACCGAAGTCTCCCTTGAAGGAGAATTTGAACGCTTCATCGGCGGATTGACCGGTCACTAGTCCGATGATCCCCCTGTGTGCGTCACCGACGACGCCCGCAAGCATCGAGGTTAGGTACGGCAGGGTAGCACCGAAGAAGTAAATGAGTGGAACGATCTTGACTGCATCGAACACGCTCTCGTAGTTTCCGAGTTTGACGACGCGGATCAGCTGTAGCGCCACAGCCACGAAGCCAATCGCGAGTGCGAGTGCGAACATTCCATCGTAGCGCTCGAAAGTTGCGGAGTCCAGGTCGAGAACCGGGACATTGTCCTTGAGCTTGTTGAGCGCGTTGGCGACAGCTTCCTTGGCGTCATCACCGAAGATCCGCCGCAGCGCGTTCAGGAACGCGTTGACGATGTCTTCCGCGCCCGGAATTCCGATCATTGGAACAAATACACGTTGCATGTGAACCTCCGAGATGAGAAGTAGGGCCTCAGGGGCGGAGCATGTCCGCCCCTGAGGATTGCGTCAGCCGGTTTTGATCGAAGTGATCATGGTGCCGAAGATGTCAGAGAAGGTGATCGCCACGAAGATAGCGAGCGCGCAGAAGAGCATTCCTTCTCCGATGTTGCGTGCCTTGTGGCGATCGGCGCCTGCCAGGCCCAGGAGCAGGACCGCTCCACGGACGAGGGCACCGACCACCACGAGGGCGAGGAGGATGCCCAAGACCCACCGGATGATTGGGGCTGCGAAGGAAATCGCGCCCCAATCGGGGTCGTTGAGGTAATCCTTCGGTCCGTCAGCAGCCATGGGGTTGAGCATGATCAGGTATACGAAAAAGGTGTTCACGACATTCTCCTCAGGAGTCAGAGTCGGCGTTACCGAGTTCACGGCGACGCTTGGGGTTGTGCGTGGGCAGCTTCGCGACCATCGGTTCACCGATGTCGAATCCGGTGTTGAAGCCGGCGATCTCGAAGTTTGCCACCGCACCTTGCAGATAGCTGATCTGTGTGTCGAGCGAGATCGCGTCGAGGTCGAAGGGCAGCAGCTTGCCACCCGCGTCCTTGCGCGAAAAACTCGGCTCATTCGGGACACTCACACCTGTGCCGCCCCATGTTGGGACGTCGGCGGTTGTGGCGTCTTGAGTCTTCGGTCGCATGAAGTCCGAGAAGTCGATGGGGTAGCTGTTGGGCACCTTGTTCGCGACGGCGATGGAGTGCTCCACCTTGTCGCGCGTCGGTACGAACAGTCCCGTCGCATGCTTGTTCTCGAACTCCTTGTAGAGCTCTTCTTCGATCTCCTCGGGAATGCCGAAGTCAGTGTTGTACCCAGACACGGTGCGCGTCAGGGTCTCGTGGGTGACCATGTTGTCCATGAGGAAGGCGAAGTTGATCACGTGGCCCAGGCGTGCCGCCTGAAGCGCGATGCTTCTGCGGCTGATGTTGTCGTTGCCCAGATCGAGGATCAGCACCGTGACATTCGGTAGCGTCACATCGATCATGTGCATGAACTCCTTGACCTTGGAGGCGTCATCGGCGTCGGCAGCACTCTTGCTGTCCTCCACGATGACACCGAGGCCGTTCTTCGTCCGAGGCACCACGCTCTCGAGTGCCCGGTAGGCACCGTACTGCTTGATGTCGCGCATGTAGTCGTCCACGGTGATGAGATTGCCTTGCACGCCTGCCATCAGACCTGCAGTTGCCGTCGCCGTGTTGGCGGTCGACGGAATCAGCAGGGGATTCTTGCGGGTGTACTCAGCGATCGTCTCACCGATGCCGATTGCGTACGTGGACTTGCCAGCACTCTTGATGTTGCTGACCACGATGATGGGTTGGATACCCAGGTTCGACAGGAAGCGAAGTCGCTCGATCAGACGTGCCTTGAGCGCCAGCTTCATGCTGTGGTCGATGTCGAGAGCCTCGGCGTGAGCCTGATTGACCAGGTTGGTCATGAAGACTGCGTGATCAGCGAGACCTTCGGCGTGCTTGGCATCCAGGATCTTGAGATCCTTTCTGCTTCGCGTCGTCGTGCGGTACTTGTCGCCGAACGTGGGACTGAGCGAGTACATGTACTTGCGCCAGCCTGAAAGCGGTACGAACAACGGTACCGGGGCCACTTCCCCTGTGGGGGTAGGGCGACCCGGCATCGCGCCGGACTGCTGAGCAGACGAGAAGTCCGGAGCCTTGGCGGCACCGGTTCCCGAGTTACTTTGTGTGTCGTTCACCGCTACTCTCCTCTCGAGTAGTAGATCTGTCTTGTCAAAGGACATGCGGCATGGCCGCTACCCTTAAGCAGATGCCTAAAGGCCCCGGATTCTCGTCCGGTCTCAACCTGGTGGCACGGGCAAGGTCGATGTCAGAAAGGCGCGCGACCGCTAAGTTAAGATCGGAGGACAATCTATCTTACGTTAGGTCGTTTGTATTTAACTAGCGCGTTGTTTATTACACTTAATCGTCATTGTAGCACTTACTTGAGTAAAATAACAGTATATTTCGTGGTCGCTTTACTAAATACACTAAATCGATCAATCAATACATATGAAGAGCCCCGGCCGCAAAATACGGCCGGGGCGTTTTACCTCCTTATTGAATCGGTTCAGGAATCCCTTGCCTTAAACTCCTCTGCGAAAGCAACCAGCGCTTCAAGTGCCACTGCCTGGCGCTCCTGCTTGTCAGAGTCCTCGGACTGGTATTCCTCGGTACGAGTAGCTTGCTCGATGGCTAGCTCATCGATGATGTCTTTCACCAGTGCCGGGTGCCGCATGAAAGCGATACCTTCATTCAGCCATTCGTCACCCTTGTCGCTAGCCGTGTCGGCGCTGATGATGCCGTACTGCGTGATGCTGATCCACGGCAGCCCGAGTATCCAGTTGATCACGGCATGGATACCGGTCTGATCGATATGGTTGGACGGCATGATGCTGTTTACCTGGACTGACTGCGCCGGTGTACCTGCCAGCCAAAGGGGCGGATCGTACGCCAGAATGATCCGCCGATCGGTGACCACGAACCATGTGTAGTACCACGGTATCCAGACGATGAGATAGGCGATCGCAAGGCTAGTCATCAGAACAAACCACGCAATGCCGATCATCCATCCCTCGATGCCCATCCTAGCGAAAGCGAGGTAGAGGCTCAGCCCGGTCACGACGAGAGCCGCCATGAACAGAGCAAGTTGCCTGGGCGCGTGACTCCACCAATGCAAGCGCGTGAAGATCAGGGCTTCTGACTCGGTGGGAATCGGAACGAAGGATGATTGTCTCGCCAACTTGGCGTTCATGAGGGGCCCGGGCTTCAGAGTGATCTCGCTCGTAGACCAGCTCACCTCACCTCCGAAGATGCGCCGTTTCATCACGGAGCGCTTGTTGATGACGAGATGCTTTGTCCCGTCGGTGTAGTCGACCAGTTGACGCTGTCTTCCTGGCGGCCGCAATGAAGTGTCTACGATAGGGATCTCTACCGTTTGGTCTTCATCGAGCATCGCGGGAGGAGACTCGGAAACGGCGGTGACTCGTCGCCTTCTGACTCCGAAGACATAGACGGTGACACCGACTGCCCAGAGTATGAGGAGTGCCACATACTCACTCATCAGGCCTGTCACGTATGCGACGACACCGGTCAGCATGAATATGCCGCTCGTCAGTGTCACGAGACGACGACGAGGGGTACTCCACAACACCTGCAACAGAATAGACATGGAAATCTCGATTCATGAAAGGTCCGACGATCGATGGCGGTTGCCATCGATCAATACACTGACTGTATACCCGGTTTTACTGCCTGACAAGTATATGGGATTATTCTTACCTCCATATTTTGCCTATCGAGCAGAAAAAGTTATACTGACCACATAAACACAAGCAGAATAAAAACACCACGGCTAAAATATACCGGCTTCACAATAGTCGAATTATTGATCGTAATCGTCGTCATCGCTATTCTCGCAGCAATTACATTAGTCGCATTCAATGGCATTAGGCAGCGCGCCGTCGCTGCTCAGGTTCAATCGAGCCTGCGTAATGTGTCATCGGCCATGGAAAGTGAAAAAGTAGTGTCTGGTTCATATCCGACAAGTGTCCCATCGAGTTACCGCCCGACTGATGGCGTGACAGTTACATTCTTGAGCGGCGATGGCACCACGTATTGTATCGATGCAACCGGGACGAGCATGCCATCTGTGAGTTATTTTATTAATTCCGAGACTAATAGGTCACCGAAGGCCGGTTCATGTAGTGGCGGAGGCGATAGCCTCACACTTCCAGGTGGCGTTATGGCAAATCTGCGTTTACGGCTTGAGGCAAAGAATATATCTCAATCCGATAACACGACAGTATCATCATGGGCAGATACGTCAGGCGGTGGGCGCAATGCGACAGCATCAGGTTCACCAAAATTCCGTGACCAATCAGGAGTTAAGTACCTCGAAGTAAGCGCCAGCAACTCACTAGCAGCGCCCAGTGTCGGCATAACCGGTGCGCAGCCTAGACACGTTTTTGCCGCAGTTAATACATCCGTATCGCGAGGCACGATGCTAGGATTTGGCCAAACCACCAGCGGAGGAGAGTTCGATCTATGGCATTATAGCGATGGCCAGCTTGTATGGCATGGATACGGAGGCGGCTTTGACACACTTGGTAATGGGCCGAGTATGTCTTCGTATGCATGGCATGTTATTGAGGCTTCCTACGATGGTTCGGAGGTCGCTGTGAAGCTAGATGGTGGTATGGCGTACACTCGAGCGGTTAGCATTAACACAGGTAGCTCAAGCTTCACAATTGGCCGGGGCAGCTGGGATAATAGCTGGAGCGGATATGTAAAGTCTGTGATGGTGTTCAGCCAGAAGCTATCAGATACCGATGCCCAAACCGTGCGCAGCTATATGGCGCAGTAGTGCTCGAATACAAATTGGTATAATAGTACGAGTGACTGCATTCTATACTACTTTCAGAGTGCTCCTATGGGCACTCGCTGCTACATTAATAGTGCTTCTTCTAAAAAGCATAACTATCCATTTTGCTCTGCGCCCAATCGATCTTGGATCACTCCATAGTGCCATTGTCTCCGGCGCTACATTTGTGATTGGCTTTCTGCTATCTGCCACCATTGCGGACTACAAAGAATCTGAACGCATTCCGTCCGACTTTGCAACGCAAATTGAAGATATGTACATTGATGGCAAGGCAATTCATGAGAGCTACCCGACGTTTGATTTAAATGGCTTTCGCAAGCAACTTCAGAAGGCCGCCCGTGGGTTCACCAAGGATGTGCGAACTAGAGCATATGACTCTCGTAAGGATATTCACGGCCTCAGCGCGTACTTTTCCCAAATGGAGAAGGGTAAAGTACCACCTAATTTTGTAGTTAAGCTTAAGCAACAGCAAACTGCTTTGCTGCGCGCTCGTCACCGTGTTAGCTACATTCAGCGCATTAAATTCATCCCATCAGCAACTATCTTGGCACGTTCTATCGTTGCGCTTGTAATTATTACTTTGCTGTTCACAAACGTTGATGGCGGCCTCGTAATTGTTGGCCTCATCAGTTTTATTCTGATTTACATGCTTATTTTAATTAATGTTATCTCAACACCATTTCATTCAGCCGGTAAAACACGTGATGATGTCAGCCTGTTCCTCGTCAACGAAGTCGCTAACTCGCTAGCTCAAGATAAACCAAAAAAGTGAAAATCTATTCACTTTGAACCTTCAAGCGTAAGCGCGTATCATTAGTATAGCTATGTACGTACTGGCTCACCGGCCTTTCCACGCACAAGCTTTAACAACCGGCACTCCGTAAAAAGTTTGCCTATATATTCACGGCGAAAGCAGTAAACAGATGGATCCTGAGCGGTCGGTCCTTCCTATCTGGTTTTGCCCCAAACTCCAAAATCCGTTCGCTAATTACTAAATATTAGCTCTTACCCTAAGGGTGAGACTGGGAGTGAATATGAAGAACATTACAATCAACAAACCGGTACAAGTCACGGCGCTTGGGTTCAAAAAGAACCTACGTGCGTACCCGCGCCAGATCGAGTTCGATGGCCGAACCTACGATTTCGTAGATTCAGGCTTAAGCTGCCTGGTGAAGCGCGGTGGCCTGGCGAGTCAGATTTTGACTTTGTCGGACGGCCGCTCGCAGTTTAGACTGCGAAGTGACAACCATGGTGGACTGTGGACGCTACTCTCTATGAGTGCATAAACAATCTACTAATAAATCGGCACTCCGTAACGGGTGCCGATTTGTTTTGTAACTATTATTACACCGCCTGTGTACAGATGTCCGTATAGTGGAACATATCTAAAGTAAGGAGATAACATGGCTGAGTTTGACGGGCTAAAGGCAATATTTTTCAATGGTACCTTAAAAAAATCTCCTGAAACCAGCAATACCGATGGCTTGCTGCAAGCAAGCGCCGAGCTTATGAGAAAGAATGGCGTTGAAGTAGAAGTTGTTCGCACGATTGACTTTGCTATTGCCAGCGGTGTCCAACCCGATATGCGAGAACACGGCTGGAGTGAAGATGATTGGCCGGCCCTATATGAACGCGTGAAATCAGCCGATATCGTAGTCGTATGTGGCCCGATCTGGCTTGGTGATAACAGCAGCCAAACAAAGCTCTTGATCGAACGGCTGTACTCAAACTCAGCTGATGTTAATGATAAAGGGCAATACATCTACTACGGCAAAGTGGGTGGCTGCATCATCACAGGCAATGAAGACGGGGTGAAACACTGCGCGATGAATATTTTATACAGCTTGCAGCACGTTGGTTTTACGATCCCTCCTGATGCCGACGCAGGCTGGATCGGACCGATTGGTCCGGGGCCAAGTTACCTCGATAAAGGCTCAGGCGGCCCTGAAAGCGATTTTACAAACAAGAATCTGACGTTCATGACATATAACCTCATGCACTTTGCAAAGATGCTTAAAGATAGCGGTGGCGTCCCCATAAAGGGCAACATTCCAGAGAAGTGGGAAGACGGCGAGCGCTGGGGATTTCACAACCCTGAATACAGATAAGAAAGGAGGTTACAATGCCGTATTCAAAACGTGAAGATCTGCCGGAAAGTGTGATAAATGTGCTCCCACCACATGCGCAAGACATTTACAAAGAAGCATTTAACAGTGCGTGGGATGAGTACAAAAAGCCAAGCGACCGCAAAAAAGGTGGCACGAGAGAGGAGGCTGCTCATCGCGTTGCTTGGGCAGCGGTCAAACACAAATACCAAAAAGGTAGTGATGATAAATGGCATCTAAAATCATAGGAGGACTTAGTGACAAAGCTGATTGACCCAACCACGAAATACCCGGTAATGGATATTCCTGAGCAGCGCCAAAGCGAGCCAGGTCTCGATAATGAACTAAAACCAAAAGCCGATCATGGCGAGCAATCGTACCAAGGCAACGGCCGGCTAGCCGGTAGAAAGGCACTAATCACAGGTGCTGATTCGGGTATTGGTCGCGCAGTAGCCATTGCCTACGCCCGCGAAGGTGCGGATGTGGCATTCACATATCTGCCTTCCGAGCAAGACGACGCGAAAGATACCCTAAGGCTTATAAAAGAGGCCGGTCAAGTAGCAGTGCCAATCATGGGGGATCTAACGAGCGAAGTATTTTGTCGAGAGCTCGTCGAGCAGGCGGCTGATACATTAGGCGGATTAGATATAGTGATCAATAATGCCGGTAAGCAGGTTCACATCGATGATATTTCCGAACTTGAAACCAAACAGCTTGTGGACACCTTTACTGTTAACGTATTCGCCATGTTCTGGATCGTAAAAGCAGCAATGAAATATCTTAAGCCCGGGTCTTCAATTATCAATACGACTTCTATTCAGGCATATAGTCCCTCAGCAGGCTTACTTGATTACGCGGCCACCAAGGGGGCAATCGCAAATTTTACAAAAGGACTAGCATCTCAATTAATTGAAAAAGGCATACGAGTAAATGCCGTCGCACCTGGCCCTATATGGACACCGCTCCAGCCGAGCTATGGTCAGCCAATGGAGAAGCTCGTTAAGTTTGGACGGGAATCTCCTATGGGTCGGGCTGGGCAACCAGCCGAACTAGCAGGAGCGTATGTATTTTTAGCAAGCGAAGAAGCATCCTATGTGACCGGTGAAATTATCGCTGTCACCGGCGGTATGCCTATTTCCTAAGAACTCCGGAATTCGTAACAATCAGATCGAGCGCAATATCGTGCGAACGTGTCTCTATGTGATCTGTTTGTTGAAAATCATATGCAAGGCCAATTTTCTGCGCTTTAACCTGCAAAGCTAGAAACCTATCGTACCAACCACCTCCAAAGCCTAGGCGGTTAAGTTCACGGTCAAATACCACAATTGGAACAATGATGACATCAAACTGAGAACTTGGGGGAGGGGTGGAGCGATCCGGGTTTCCAGTAGTAACCGAGATAGCTGGGTGGTTTTTTTGAATGAAGTCAGCAAGACTTGAAGTATCGACCTCATTCCACTGCGCCACAGAGCGATAGATGTGGAGTGCTGTAACTGTAGACCAGTCTACTGCCGTTTCAAGATATCCCATAATCTGTTTGTTTTTGTCAGTAACGTCAGATATGGTCATGTCGCGACGTCGCTCAATGAATCGGTTGCGAAGATCGGTCCTGTCCATACCGCTAGTATATACCCCATTGACAATTTATTTCACTTATGCTACGATGATAGTATAAAGGTGTCAAATCACCTTGGATGAATACCGTAATTCTCTTAAATAAGATCCACTCTTTAGAAAGTTCCGACCGTTCATCAGTAAACACGTGAACGAAAGGAATTCATGTCTCAATCAAATACACGCACTTTTAGTGCGCGCAAATCAACACGTCGTGTCAGTGCGTCGAACCGTTTTTCGCATGGTCGCAGCCGCATTGGCGGTCAACGCCAAAAGGGAAACCGTAAAGCCTACATCCATCCGTCTAAATTCGTAAACCTCACACCGAGCATTGCTAAAACGGATGTATACGTACCAACTCATCAGTTCAACGACTTTGAGTTAGCTGGCGTATTAAAACGCAATCTCGAAAAGATCGGCTTCGTAACACCGAGCGCCATCCAAGA
>DJJF01000033.1:37461-38110 GCA_002434005.1 Candidatus Saccharibacteria bacterium UBA6575
AACACCGAGCGCCATCCAAGATCAAGCAATTCCACTCGTACTTAAGGGTAGTGATGTCATTGGTCTCGCCAACACCGGCACGGGCAAGACGGCTGCATTCTTATTGCCAATCTTGACTCACCTTATTCAAAACCCTGAGCGGGGTAGTGTCCTCATTATGGCTCCAACTCGCGAGCTTGCTCAGCAGATCAATGATGAGGCTCGCCGCTTCAGCACCCCTGATATGCGAATATACTCAACCGTTGTAGTTGGTGGCACGAACATCGAACGCCAAATTCGTGATCTGAAGCGCGGACCACATATCATTATTGGAACGCCGGGTCGCCTAAAGGACCTTCGTAACCGCAAAGCGCTTGATCTTAGCAACATCCGCCACTTCGTCCTCGATGAGGCTGACCGCATGTTAGACATGGGCTTCATTAATGACATCCGTGAGGTAGCCGCATTACTACCGAAAGACCGCCAAACACTTTGCTTCTCTGCAACTATTACGCCAACGATCCAAACGCTTATTCACGATTTCATGAAGGAACCTGAAACCGTGTCTGTTCGAACCGGTGAAACTTCTGATCACGTTGTGCAAGATATCATCGAAGCCAGCGATAAGCTCCATAAACAAGAGTTACTTAAAGAAATGCTTGTAAAAGAT
>DJJF01000033.1:38270-50010 GCA_002434005.1 Candidatus Saccharibacteria bacterium UBA6575
AGAAATGCTTGTAAAAGATGAATTCGAAAAGGTTCTTGTATTCGGTGAAACGAAGTTTGGTGTACAGCGCCTCGCAGAGCACCTGTCAAAAGACGGTATTCCGTCTGAAGCAATTCACGGTAATAAATCCCAGAGTCAGCGTCAGCGCGCATTGAACGCCTTTAAGTCAAATAAGGTAAAGGTTCTTATTGCGACTGATGTAGCGGCCCGTGGTCTCGATATTCCAAACGTCAGTCATGTGATTAATTTCGATACACCGGCAACTTACGAAGACTACGTTCACCGCATCGGTCGAACCGGACGCGGTGGTGCGCACGGTACAGCATTCACATTCATCGACAAGCGGTAATACAGCCTTGAAGTCGCGTTTTCCAATCGTAGAAACGACTCTCGACAAAATTGTAGGTGGTGGGCAGGCTATCGGCACGCACCCTGACGGTCGTAAGTTATTTGTATGGGGCGGGTTACCTGGCGAAACCGTTCAGGTACAGATTACCAAAAAACGCTCCAAGCTTGCTGAGGGAAGAGTAGTTGAAGTGATTACACCGAGTGAGCAACGAATTGACCCGCGCGATCCTTCAAGCTACCTATCAACCAGTCCGTGGCAAATCATGACACCGGAGCTCGAGGGACATTACAAAGCAGCTCTTATTGAAGAAGCCTTTGAACTCCACGATATTGTTTTGCCCGATCCTATCGAGGTTAAGACCGACGGCAATCGCTTTGAATATCGTAATAAAATGGAATTTAGCTTTTACTGGGACGTTGAGTCGTCTACGTTGGATCTCGCGTTCTTTGTTCGGGCTAGTAAAGGTAAAGTTCCCGTAGATGGAAGTGCTCTCGCTCGTAACGAGATCAATACTCTAGCCCGAGCCGTACGAGATCTACTGCGCACCAAGCCGATCGAAGGTCGATCACTTAAGACCCTCATGATCCGTAGCAACCAGGCAGGGCAGTGCGTGTGGCAGCTCTACCTAAAAGATGATATGCCAAAGCTCATAAGTAAGGAGGAAGCGGCTAACCTTCCTGCAATTGGTGGACAGCTCATTTATTCTGATCCTAAAAGTCCAGCCAGCAAAATTACCAAGGTCTTAGCTTCGTTTGGCGAGACAAAGTTACAAGACACAGTTCGAGACATACCATTTACATATACAGCTGACGGCTTCTTCCAGGTAAATCTTCCACTCTATGAAATGGCGCTTCAAGATATGCACTCATGGCTTTCAGACCTTCCAACGATAGATATGTATAGTGGTATCGGAACGATTGGCCTCACAATTGGAAACCCAAGTGCAACGATATTAATTGAGCTTGACGATTCCGCAGTTGCATCAATGCGCCAAAATATCATAGCGCTCTCAAGCAACGCCCAGGCTGTTCACGCCTCAAGCGAGACGGTTCTGAATCATATTACGAAAGATGCTGATATCATCCTCGACCCGCCGCGTGCCGGTCTTCACCCGGATGTCGTCAAGCGACTTCTCGAGACCGGCCCAGCGCGGATCATTTACCTAAGCTGTAACCCGGTCACACAGGCTCGAGACGTGGCCTTACTTGCCGAACGTTATGGAATTAGGTCACACGTTGGCTATAACTTCTTTCCAGCCACGCCGCACATTGAGCATCTGGTTATCTTGGATCTAAAAGCATAAGCATCACTTGACGGGCAGTGGGTCGCACCAGTACAGTTAAGGCCATATGAACCGCGGTTTTACTATCGTTGAAGTCTTGATCGTTGTTATAGTGATTACTATTATTTCAACTATTGCTATCCTTGGCGCGTCCGCAATGACAAACCGAGCGCATAACTCAGATGCACTTTCAAAGATTGGAATTATTCAGTCAGCGCTCGATAAGTATTACCGAGAAAACAATGAATACCCATCCGCTCAAAGCCTTGCTGCCAGCGGAAACGGTCGTGCCCTCAGCGCGTCCCAATATAGTACAATCGCCCGAACTCTTGGCGTCAGTGAAAACGTATTAAATGGTGACGATTACAAGTTCATCCCATGCGCCGTTGGCACCTCACCGTGCACAGTCACTGCTTCTACCGATAGCAACTCAATCATGTACCTTACACGTACAGCGGCAGATGTAACAGCCGGAACGGCTCGAACCTTTGTGATGCCAAGTAGTGGCTGTAGTTATAACTTCCCAGCTCCTGGTAGCACCGCCGAAGCGGGGTACACAGCGAACATGTTGGCATATTTAAACCCGGCCGAAACCGACCCATGGCGCAAGTGGGTTGTCTTACCATCAAAAAACGGCAAGGTGACTTGGGGCGCATGGTGCTGGCAAGTACAGCTATAGCAACCTAGATAGTTTTTATACGACGGTATGCGAATTTTGCCGCTACCCGCCAATCGCCGCGTGCATCAGTGTCGAATTGCTTTATTTCTCCCCTACGAACCTCGGATATCTGAACAAGTGCAGGATTATATGGAGCAAGCGTACTGTAATATAAAAGATCTTCTTTGCTCGGATTTGTCCTGCCCGGAAACACCGATTTGAACTTCTCGCGGCCAATATCGTCAAAGTAATTAGGCTGCCCCTTGGGCGGAATATATAGTTCAGCAGTCAGCCCCATGCGGCTGACTATTTTTCGTATGTCTGCGAGCAGCAGCTTAGATGTGCCACTTACATAGAGAAGGAGTTGTTTCTTGGTGGTTAAAAACAGCGTGGCCGTGGCAACACGACTAACCGGCACAGAACGTACCACAACATGGTCGATATCGAGTGTCATACCGAAGCGAGTCTTGGCTATCTGCTCGATTGCCATGTCATCATATACATCCGGATTCATAGGGATATTGTACCACTGGTCAGTCCAAAAGCGGGCGAGCCACTGCTACAATGTAATAAGTGGATTTTGATACACGCTATAAGAAACTCAATCCTAAGCAACGCCAGGCTGTCGATGCGATCGATGGTCCATTAATGGTAGTCGCAGGTCCCGGCACTGGCAAGACCGAACTCTTAAGCATGCGTGCGGCAAATATCCTTCGTCGCACTGATACGCTTCCGGAGAATATCTTGTGCCTGACATTTACCGAAAGTGGCGCTTCTGCAATGCGAAAGCGCTTAACCGAAATAATCGGACAAGATGCCTACAAGATTGCAATCCATACGTTCCATAGTTTTGGTACAGAAATTATCAACCAGTACGGCGAATACTTTTATCACGGTGCGAATTTTAGGCCAGCATCCGAACTTAGTTCATACGAGCTTTTACGATCATTGTTCGATAGTCTCGACTTTTCTAATCCGCTATCCGGTAGCATGAATGATGAGTACACGCACCTTTCCGATACTCTCACGACAATTTCTGAGCTAAAGAAAAGCGGTCTCACGAACGAAGAACTTTTACAACTATTAGATGCTAACGATGCCGTACTCGATAGCGTAGAAAAAGACCTCGCCCAAGTTTTCTCTACCCGCGTTTCAACAAAAACTGCCTCAAGCTTGTCGCCTATCGCAACAAAGCTCGCTCAAAGTGAGCCGTCAACACTTCCACCCGGTATTACACCACTCGGGAATGTATTAGCGCTTAGTTTGGCGCATGCCATTGACTCAGCAGTAGATAGTGACTCATCAAAGCCGGTGACTGCGTGGAAAAACGCTCACATGGAAAAAAATGATAAGGGTGAGCTTGTTTTTAAAGACCGTAAGCGCTCGAACAAACTCCGCGCGGTAAGTTATGTGTATTATCAATATCTTATGAAGATGCAGGAAGCCGAATTGTACGATTTCGACGACATGGTTCTTCGGGTCGTTCATGCCATGGAAGTATTTCCGGAGTTAACCTATAACCTGCAAGAAAAATACCTGTACATTATGGTCGATGAGTTCCAGGATACGAACCTGGCCCAAGCACGTATCTTGCAAAACCTTACAACCGTGCCAAGCGGAGACTCACCAAACATTATGGTAGTTGGCGATGATGATCAAGCAATTTACAGTTTCCAGGGTGCTGAGGTTGGCAATATTCTTAGTTTTCGGGATCGGTTCGAAGACGTGAAGATCATTACATTAACTGATAATTACCGTTCTGCCGACACGATTCTTCAAGCATCGAGGCGCATCATCACCCAGGGAAGCGAGCGCCTTGAGCGATACCTTGAAGAAATTGATAAAACATTGACCGCGCACCGTGTTGATACGAACGCGGATGTATCACTCGATTCGTATACGCGTATAGAAGACGAACGGCGAGGTATCGTAAACCGTATAAAGCAGCAGATCACCGATGGTGCCGAGCCAAGCTCAATCGCCGTACTCGCACGCCGTCATCATGAACTTGTTGCGCTATTGCCGTATTTTGCCGAACAGGATATCCCAGTGAACTATGAGCGGCGTGACAACGTGTTGGAATCAGATATCATCGTGCAGCTCTTGTTACTCGCCCGAATCGTATGCGCACTATCCGAGGGCTCGATAGGCGAGGCTGATGCATTACTTCCTAAGCTACTAGCTCATCCTGCATGGGGATTTGATATCGAAGCCATCTGGAGTTTGAGCCTACGGGCATACAAAAACCGAGAAGGTTGGCTGCAGGAAATGTCAGTCACACCCGAGTTCAAACCACTTCACACGTGGCTGCTTAGCAAGTCGCGAGATGTTACCAGCGAACCTGCCGAGCGTATCATCGACGACCTTGTTGGCAATCCGAATGAAGACCGTTCAGACTCTGAATTCTATTCACCTTTATTTCCATACTTCTTCGCCGAAGAGCATCGCATTTCAGATCCGGACTCATATGTTACGTACCTGGAAGCCCTACGAACCATTCGTTCAAAGCTGCGCGAATATCGACCAGATGAACAGCTCAACCTGCATGATTTTGTTGATTTCGTTGACCTCCACCAGCGCCTTGGAAGTGCAATCACCAGCGTTCGTATTCGATCGGACGCATCGGACGGCGCGGTTAACCTGATGACTGCGCACAAGTCGAAAGGGCTTGAGTTCGATCATATTCATATAACCGGGGCGGTTGATTCAGCTTGGGGCGAACGCGTGCGTTCACGCTCACGTCTCATTGGCTACCCGGACAATCTTCCGATTAGTCCAAGTGGGGATACAATCGACGAACGCCTGCGGCTATTTTTCGTAGCCATGACACGCGCTAAATCGACACTCACGATTAGTTACTCCGCACTTAATGAGAACGGTCGCGAAACGCTTCCAGCCAGCTTCCTGCTGCAATCCGAACTAGAACCTGCACAGCATGAGCCAACTTCCGACACCGAATCGATCATTAATGAGTTACGAGCCGAGTGGTATCGGCCGTACGTCACGCTTGGTGGCGACACGATGCGCCGTGTGCTGTCGCATTCACTTGAAAATTACAAATTGAGTGTCACGCATCTCACATCATTCCTCGATGTGCCTCGTGGTGGGCCAGACTATTTTCTACTTAATAATTTACTGCATTTTCCTACGTCGAAACATCCCAGCGCACAGTATGGTTCGGCAGTCCATGCCGCACTTCAAAATGTCCATAGCCACTTATCAGCAACTGGTAAACGAAAGCCTGTCGAAGATGTTTTGCAGGACTTTGAATCAATTTTAGAAGGTTTTCGTATGCCCGCGGATGATATGCAGGCATACTTACAGCGCGGCACTGCAGCGTTATCGGCATTTCTATCGCATCATTACGATGATTTTACCGACTCACAGAAGGTTGAGATCAGTTTTGCAAACCAAATGAGCTTGGTTGGCGATGCACACCTTACTGGCGCCCTCGATCTAGTTGATATAGATACAGACGCGAAAAGCATGGTTGTGACCGATTATAAAACGGGTAGCGCATCGCTCAGCTGGAGTGGCAAAACTGACGGCGAAAAAATGAAGCTACATAAGTATAAGCAGCAGCTCATGTTTTATAAGCTCCTTGTTGAAAACTCGCGTGACTATGCAGATTACTCCGTAATGCGTGGTGTCTTACAGTTCGTCGAACCCACAAGGTCAGGCCAAGTCGTACACTTAGATACATCTTTTGAGCAAAGTGAACTAGATCGCTTTGCTGAACTGCTTCGAAATGTATATCGGCTAATCACAACATTGACCTTGCCAGATACTTCCATATATCCGGATACGTTTGCCGGTGTAAAGGCATTCGAAGACGATATCGTATCTGGTAAATATTGACTTTACACCTTAAATGCTGTACAGTAAGTATGTTCAGGTGGTCGAGCATGGATATGAGTCCAGAATGAATTGTGGCCCCATATCCATGCTCCTGTCTGTGCACATTGACAGGAGTAGTGTAACGTAATCCCGTTCAGCGGTCCGAACCGCCGCTCCGGGAGTCTGAAGGGAAGTGCTGTCACCGCGAGTGGCGCATTTCCGGCAGGCCCTCTCTCACCCGAAAGAGGGCCTGCCATGGACCTAGCTCCAGTTCGCTGGAGGAATGTTTGAATGATGTCTGCCGGGGTCTCCGACGATGCCGGCACATCCTTCATTCGCCCTGTGTGGGTCCTGGGGTAATTAGGCACAGTTGGTCTGATTTACTTCCGGTCCACACAGGGCCTAAAGCATCTCGGTGCTCCCGAGTTGCCGGGGTTCAACCCAGGCACATGCACCGAGATACGGCCGCCCCTTCGCAGGGGGTCCTGTACGAAGGGGCGGCCACCCAAATGTCCAGTTTCCGATTCGACAGCCTCGAGGAGGTGATTTCCGTGGGTTTTTTCGAACCGCATTCGCATGACGAGGTCGACAAGGCCATCGATGCTGTACGTGACGGCCTGGCAGACCAGAAGCAGCGCGACATGGTCAAGGAGGCCGCCGCGCAGTCAGGTTCCCGTGGCAAGAGGGCTCTGGCCGCGATCCAGAACCGGCGCTGACACAACCGAGAACGGACAAATTACGCAGCCAGCGTGATTTATTGGGAACAAGCACTACTCCTGTCCGTCTCACAGAGTTCATGAAAACAATTCGTGACATCTGTGAGACGTTTTATTTTCACTTGTCAAAATGATAAGATGAAGATTCTACGAATGTCATATAAAAAGGAGTAATTAGAATGACCGAATTCGGCATGCAACCAGTATTTGACAGTGGCGACACACGTAAGACCCCATTCGAGATGACGCTTGGTAAAAGTCGCGGCGAGCGACCCGCAGACAAGTCAGAAGACACAGGGGAATCAGAACAGCGTAACCTAGGCGATGCGGCACTTCGGCCACTTGATACAGGTTACTCTCAGCGTCACGGCAATCCTGTCGAAAGTTTTGAAGATCCAGAGGGTCTTAGTTTCAGCGCATAGTATATGAGTTTTTGGCACGATCTCCCACGTCCGTTCATGATACTCGCGCCAATGGAAGCCGTGACCGATGTTGTATTTAGGCAAGTTGTTGCCAAAGCCGCTGCACCCGATCTATTCTTTTCTGAATTCACAAACGCTACAGGATGGGCTGCAGCAGGAGATCGTGCGATTGGCGGGCGATTGATCCGTGAAGATAACGAAGGCCCAATCGTCGCTCAACTATGGGGTACTAAACCCGATGCCATGGCGCTTCTCGCCGCGCACTGTAAAACCTTAGGCTTCAATGGTATTGATATTAATATGGGATGTCCTGTCACACACGCAACGAAAAGTGGTGGAGGTGCAGGCATGATTCGCACGCCTGAACTCGCTGCCGAAATGATTGCAGCGGCTAAAAGTAGTGGTTTACCCGTTAGCGTAAAGACTCGCCTCGGATATAGCAGACTAGATGAATGGACAGATTGGCTTACGCATATTCTGCGTCAAGATATCGAAAATCTAACTATTCACCTGCGTACCAAAAAAGAAATGAGCAAGGTTCCAGCGCATTTTGAACTTATTCCAGCTATAAAGAAACTCCGAGATGAAATAGCGCCAAATACTTTACTTACAATCAACGGCGACATTGAAACAAGAGAGCATGCGCTGCAGCTCATTAGCGAAACTGGAGTCGACGGTGCAATGATCGGGCGCGGTATATTTCATAACCCATTTGCATTTGAGCAAGAACCGAGGTCGCATAGCAGGGAAGAGCTGCTTAGTCTTTTAGATTATCAACTCGACTTACATGATGAGTGGAATACTGTAGATCATCCGCGCAAGTTTGACCCTCTCAAACGTTTTTTCAAGATTTACGTGCGAGACTTTGAAGGCGCCGCTGAGCTGCGTGACGCGTTGATGCATAGCAAAAACACGGACGAAGTCCGTGTCCTGCTTGCTAAAAACTAGCGACCTTTACTTGCGGTTACGTCGACGTAGGCCGGCAACATTTAGGCGAACTTGGTGACGATCGACTAGTGCCTGCGCTTGTTCAATTTCAACCTGGCTCTTTGCAGACTCTTGCATCTTGAGAGCTTTTTCGAGTGCAGCTTTACTTTCAGCTTCTACGATATCATCACCGTGGTCGGCCTCATCTACGAGTACACGTACGCCTTGCTTCGTGACTTCAACAACACCTCCGGATACGGCAAAGTATTCTAGCTTGTCATCGTTATCACTCTTCGCATACCGCACTGCGATGACTCCGGGCTTAGCAACCGAAACCAGCGGTTCGTGACCTGGAAAAATCCCAATAGGGCCAGCCAGAGTAGGAACTCGGACTTCATATGCATCCGAGTCAACTTTGATTCCAGCGAGTGTCACTAATTCAAATTTCACGAGTGACTAATCCTTCTTTTCTGAAAGCGGGCCACCAGCCATATAGAACCAGCTTTCCGGCTTGTCATCATACTTACCGTCTAGAATATCGGCGACGTCCTTAACGGTGTCTTCAACTTTTATGTATACACCGTCGTTACCGGTGAACTGAGTCGCCACGAAGAATGGCTGCGCGAGGAATCGCTGCAATCGGCGAGCACGGTTAACAACTTTTTTCTGTTCATCAGATAGTTCATCCATACCAAGAATCGCGATGATATCTTGAAGGTCCTTGTACTGCTGCAAGATACGTTGCGCTTCGCGTGCCACCTTGTAGTGTGTTTCACCAACGACTTCGGGGTCGAGAATAGTTGAAGTGGAGTCCAGGGGGTCAACAGCAGGGTAAATTCCGATCTCGGTAAGAGCACGGTTCAAGCTAATTGTTGAGTCCAGGTGGGCGAATGTTGTAGCTGGTGCTGGGTCGGTCAAGTCGTCTGCTGGTACATATACGGCCTGTACAGATGTGATCGAACCTTTCTTCGTACTGGTGATACGTTCCTGCAAAGCACCCATTTCTTGTTGCAGGTTCGGTTGGTATCCAACAGCAGAAGGCAACCGACCAAGCAGGGCAGATACTTCAGCACCAGCCTGGGTAAATCGGAAGATGTTGTCCACGAATAGCAGCACATCCTTTCCTTCATCACGGAAGGTTTCAGCCATAGCAAGACCCGTTAGGGCAACACGCAGACGCGCTCCCGGTGGTTCGTTCATCTGGCCAAACACAAGACTCGTTTTATCAAGAACCCCGGCGTCCTTCATTTCATGATAGAGGTCATTACCTTCACGAGTACGTTCACCGACTCCGGCGAATACAGAGTTCCCAGAGTGGAACTTGGCAATGTTGTTAATCAGCTCCTGAATAAGAACGGTCTTACCAACACCCGCACCACCGAATAGTCCTACCTTACCACCCTTAGCGATAGGCGCGAGCAGGTCAATCACCTTAATACCGGTTTCTAGAATCTCAGTCTTATTTGACTGTTCGCTCAGCGCTGGTGGTTCGCGGTGAATCGGTGCCATTTTGGCGCCTTTTGGCACAGGCATACCATCGATCGGCTCACCGACAACGTTAAACATGCGTCCCTGCGTACTATCACCAACTGGCACGCTAATGGCCGCGCCCGTTGCGACAACTTCGTCACCACGCTTGAGTCCATCGGTGCTCTGCAGTGAGATCGCTCGCACGGTGCGCTCGTCAAGGTGTTGTGCAACCTCAAATGTAACTGTTTTGCCGTGTAATTTAGTTGTCAATGCGTCGTAAATCGCCGGCAAATTCTTGCCTTCGAATTCCACGTCAACGACGACACCTACTACCTGGGTTATCGTGCCTGTATTCTTACTCATCATCATCTCCTTCATCAAATCTCATTACCATAACGTCCGATCCATATGCCCAGGCGTCTTCTTCGGGCACATACAGCCACTCGCCGTTCGAGAAGCGCCAACATTTTTTTACACTTTCTTGCTCGGGCTTCATGCTTAATGATTCGGTCATTTCATTGCCTCCGCACCGCCACTTATTTCAGCAAGTTCCTGAGTAATAGCAGCTTGACGCGCCTTATTCATAGCGAGCGTAAGATCCTCGATCAGATCACCAGCGTTATCGGTAGCGTTTTTCATGGCCAGCATACGCATACTGTGCTCACTCGCACGTGCGTCTAAGAATGCCTGGAATAACTGGGCGTTCAGCAGACGATACACTACGTTAGTGAGAACCGTTTCGGTGTCAGGCTCGAACACCGCTTCACGAATCTCATCACTTTCCGGGGCACCAATACTTCCTGCCGGCAACATACGTTCAGTCTTAGCAACTTGTGTAACACTCGATACGAATTCGGTATATATAAGATCAACCGCATCGACATCACCGTTCGTAAACTGATTGAACGCAGTGTCAAGCGCAGCGCGTAGCTCGTGGCCTTCCAATGCATCAGGCAAGTCTTCGTATGCTCCTAAAAGTTCAGCATCTTTCAGACGCGTAACGAAACTGGTTACTTTCCGGCCGATCGCGATAGACTTCGTACCGATATTTTCTTTACGGTCGGCTAATACCTCGCGCAGGTATTGCTTTGAGACATTGCTGTTATATGCACCTGCTAGTCCCTTATCGCTTGCAACAACAATAAGCAAACGATTTTTAATCTCGCGAGCCTCAAACAATGGATGACCCTTTGTCTCACCCTGTTTGGCTAGATGAGCTAAGATTTCGCGAGCCGAGTTGGTATATGGAGCAGTTGCTTTAGTCGCATCCTGAGCTCGACGCATCTTTGAAGCCGCAACCATTTGCATAGCCTTGGTAATCTGCTTGGTATTCTTTACCGAGCGGACGCGGGATTTTAGCTGACGTTGGCTAGGCATTATTCTCCTCGGATTTACCAAGCTCTACCGTATGCTCGACCACATGCTGTGAAAGATAATTGGCGTAAGTACCATCATCCTTTACTTCGACAACCGTGTAACCCTCGTCTACAAATGGGTTATCAACCATGTATGTACCCGGTCGAAACGGTGGAGTATCAAATACGATATTGCCGCTCATGACTATCCTTCGAAACCTTTCGCCGCCGATTTAGCAGCCTTTTCGATCAACTTAGCACTCACGCTGCCAGATTCAACTTTTTCTGTACCCTTATTCAATTCACGCATTTCTGTCTTGTTATCAGTCCAAAGTTTAGTGAGTAGCGCTGCCTGCGCATCTTTGATACTCGCCGCCGGAACTTTATCGAATAAACCTTCATTTACCGCATAGATACTGGCAACTTGCTCCCACACACTCATCGGTTGATACTGATGCTGCTTAAGTAGCTCAGTTAAACGCTGTCCGCGTTCAATTTGGTTACGTGTCGCTTCATCGAGATCAGAACCAAACTGCGCAAAGCTTGCGAGTTCACGGAACTGGCTCAGTCCGAGCTTCAGACCACCACCAACGCTCTTAACTGATTTAGTCTGGGCATCACCACCGACACGCGATACGGAAAGACCGGCTGAAATGGCTGGGCGAATACCTTGGTTAAATAAGTCGGTTTCCATGAAGATCTGGCCGTCAGTGATTGAGATAAC
>DJJF01000033.1:50185-50435 GCA_002434005.1 Candidatus Saccharibacteria bacterium UBA6575
GCCGTCAGTGATTGAGATAACATTCGTAGGAATATATGCCGAAATATCACCTGCCTGGGTTTCAATAATAGGCAGAGCAGTCAGGCTTCCAGCACCGAGCTCATCGCTTAGCTTTGAAGAACGCTCCAGCAAACGCGAGTGTAGGTAGAAAACATCACCCGGGAAGGCTTCACGTCCTGGTGGGCGTCGGAGTAGCAGTGACATCTGACGATAGGCAACGGCGTGTTTTGTCAGGTCGTCGTAGATCATC
>DJJF01000033.1:50607-51412 GCA_002434005.1 Candidatus Saccharibacteria bacterium UBA6575
CAGGTCGTCGTAGATCATCAGTGCGTGACCTTTGTTGTCACGGAAGTATTCACCCATTGCAGTTGCCGCGTACGGCGCTAAGTAGAGCAGAGAAGCCGGGTCAGACGGACCTGTTGCAACAACAATAGTTTGGTCCATAACGCCTTCTTGCTTTAAGCGTTCCACAAGACCTGCAATCTTAGAAAGCTTTTGACCGATCGCAACATAGATGTTCACGACACCGGTCTTTTCGCGACCTTGATTAATCATGGTGTCAATTGCAATAGCTGTCTTACCAGTCTGGCGATCACCGATAATCAACTCACGCTGACCACGGCCGATAGGGAACATAGCGTCAATCGCTACGATTCCGGTCATCATAGGTTCATGCACGTGCTTACGACCCATAACACCTATCGCTTCGCGCTCAACAGGGTTGGTCTGCTTTGTCTTAATAGCTGGACCGCCGTCGAGTGGACGTCCAAGTGGGTCGACAACTCGGCCCAATAGTTCTTCACCAACAGGCACTGTTAGAATCTCGCCCTTTAAGCGGACCGTGTCACCAGCCGAAACCTTGCTGTCATCGCCAAGGATAACCGCACCAATCTCGTCTTCCATAAGGTTCAATGCGAAAGCTTCAACAACACCAGCCTTGGTATCAATCTGCAGCACTTCGCTGTATCCGGCTTGCTTAAGGCCATGAACCCACGCCACGCCGTCACCAACACGGATAACCACACCGGCGTCTTTTAAGCCTTCTGATGAATCCAAGCCTGCAATCGCTGCCTGGAGGTCTTTTGATAAGTCTGCAACTTGTAATTCTGCC
>DJJF01000033.1:51583-65129 GCA_002434005.1 Candidatus Saccharibacteria bacterium UBA6575
TCTGCAACTTGTAATTCTGCCACGTTACGTTCTCCTACGCCGTCAATTTGTCTAATTTAGTTACTACCGAAGCATCGAGTTGACGATCAGGAAGTTCCAATCGTATTCCACCGATGAGTGATTCATCTACTCGTTCGCGAAGCACCACAGTCTTTACGTTTTCGTAATGGTCCTTTACGAATGAGTCGATGGTTTTTTTAGCATCTGCCGAAAGTTTACGTGCCGATACGACCGTACCCACAACTACTCCGCGGTCGATCAGAGCCGTTTCAATGTCACGCACCAGTAAGTCCGCTTCGTTTTTGCGGCCAGAATCGAGCAGATAGCCAGCAATCTCGTTGAGTACCTTGCTACGAGATTCGCCACCAGCAATCCGGACTGCAGCCTGCGAAGCGATCTTACGTCGTGACAACACAGCCATTTAGCGCCTCGCGCCTTCGACAGATTTTTTAATAAGCGCAGTATCGAGCTTTTCATCTGCTACCCCAGCAACGGCCAGTGAAGCAGCCTTCTTAACTAGCTGGACCGTGTCCTTCTCTAGGGCTTTACGTGCAGCTAATACGTCCTTCTTGATATCTTCTTGCGCTTCGGCAACGATGCGCTCAGAGCGTGCTTTTGCCTGACTCTCGGCTTTCTCGATCATCTGAGTGGCTTCATCCTTGGCAGTTGATACAATATCAGCTGCTTCTGTACGTGCTTTTTTGAGTGTTGCCTCAATTTTAGCCTGCGCCTCATCTGCCTTTTTTTCGGCCTGCTCGGCAGCCTTACCAGCTTCTTCTATCTTGGCCTGACGGTCGTCGACTGCTTTCATAAGCACAGGGAACACGAACTTGCCGAGTAACAGAACCAGAACAATAAAGGCGATTGCCTGGAAGATTAGCATCTCAAGATTGATGCCAAGCGAACTAAACAGATCACCCGATCCCTCAGAGTGGGCTGTTTCTGCAGCCAAGTACGTGATATTTCGTAACATGTCTTAAAAATCCTGACGCTTGCTTAAATGAACTTCGCGATGATCGCAACAACGATACCGATAATTGCCAACGAGTCAGCAAAGACGATAGCGGTGATCATAAGTGTACGAATGTTCGAAAGCTGTTCCGGGTTGCGTCCAAATGCGTTCAACGCACCGTTACCGATAAAACCGATACCGATGGCTGCACCAAGTGCTGGCAGGGCGTATGCGAGACCGAATGCTAGTTGTTCCATGTAGTTATAACTCCTTGTTTTATTACCTAAATTATATCATTCACTCTGATGTGGCCTTGGCGGTGTGATCAGGAGCAGAATGTTCAGAAGAAGAATCGTGCGAGCCGTGGCTTTCGACTGCCAAGCCCGTAAAAATAACGGTGAGGATAAAGAATACGTATGCCTGGATAAAGCCGATAAAGAGCTCAAATGCCATAAAGGCAGGAAGCAGGGCAACGGATAGATAGCTCGTTAAGACAGCGATAATGAGTAGTAATATTTCGCCGGCGAAGCAGTTACCGAACATACGCAGGCTGAGGGCGGCATATCGTGAAAACTCACCAATCAACTCCAAAATACCTTCGAATGCGCCCACAAAATCTTTCAGTGGGTTCCGCAAGTATCGCTTAGCATTGCCAATGGGACCATGTGCCCTGAATGCATAGAACTGCACCATAACCATAACGATGATAGCTACGGCAAATGTAAAGTTAAGATCGGCAGCGATCGAACGGAGGACGGACGCGTCGTTATATGTAATCGACTCTAGGCCAGGTAACACACTCATCCAATAGCTAAATAACATGTAAAAGAATATTGTCAGCGCAAGCGGTGCTACTTTACGAGCCAGCTTTTTATCAGGAATTACGCTGTCAATTTGGCTTAACATACCCTCGAACGCCCACTGCACAAGTCCGACGAATCGATTGTATTTGCCTCGTTTCACCATGCTCGTTACATAACCAAAAACAATAAGTAAAAGAATCAGGCTAACCCCACCGGTTAACAGGGAGTTCGTTACGCCGAATCCACCAATACTAAATAATTCCTGCGAAGCAAGATGGACGGGAATTTCGGTTGCTGCGACTGTCGTTATCATGAATTCTTTACGTTCCTAAATTGTTGTCGAATGAGAAGGGCTGCTATGACAATACCGATCGTTACGCCTACAAGCGACCATAGTGGGCCGGTACCCCAACTTGTGTCCGCCCATAGACCTAAAGCCGTTAGTCCTAGCGTCGGTACGAACATCCTCCACGTTGTATCGAGCATAGTTGCAAGCAATAAAACGACCGTCGTTCGTTCCGGCGGTCTGGGAGTGCCGCTCGGTGTATCGTCTGGCGCCCTCATGTACACTATATATAGTATCAGACGAGAGGATCTATTACTATATGCCACGACGCCATACACCTCAACGCCACGACCGCTACAAACCAGATTTACCATGCCAGCGAAAACGTCGCTTTAAATCCGAAGCCGACGCTCTACAAGCAATCGAAACCGCCGCGCTCTATGACATACGAGTGGAACTTCTCACATATGCATGCCCATACTGCACAGGCTGGCACTTAAGCTCTGTAAAATCTAGTAAATAATCGACTTTGGTGGATCTTTAATGACATTTGGCGCCAAGATCGGAGCTGTATAGTACCGCGTTACGCCATCTTGGATTCCAAAGAAGCTATTATTAGCACGACCCCAGCAATAAAGTTGGTTCGAAAAGTTCATCGCGCAAAAACTCCAGTTGCCGGCGAATATCTTCCGAAACTTCATACCGTTCGCGGTGACCTTTACGGCAATCCCAGAGCTTATGGTACCGTTCCAGTTTGCATGCCAGCTAGCATCATACACATGCCCAGCAGTAGCAGAGCCTGGATCACTGGCCAGTATGTAACCAGGCGATGTATTTCCATCCCCATGCATCGAGAACTGTCCTAGCCCCCAACACCACGCTTCATCATTTATATCAATTCCACATGCGCTAAAAGCCCCGTATCGCATTGATTTAAACTGCATACAACTACTACCACTGCCTAAATTCTTAACACAGTTAGTAGGACTAGCGCGGTTAGCAACCGTGCCCCAACCGTCATCGGGTCCGTACCCGCTATCACCGGCCTGGCCTTTAAAGTTGGCACCAAAGCAGCGTAGCTCATTAGTTGTATACCGAGCACACATTTCGTCTGAGCCGCTTAATAGCTCAACTATATTGGTTGATGATATACCGGTAGGGGTGGTATTTACATCGAAGCCACGACTTGTTAAGCCGGGACAGTCTGACACGACTGGATTTGGCTCCCCTGGTATGCGACAAAACCAATTTGCTGCACTATTCACTCGTAAACCCCAGCACCAGATTTGACCCGCAGCAATACCACACACATGATGCGAACCACCGGCAACATCAGTATAGTTTGAACCAGTAGCGCGCATAGGTGATGAGTAAGCAGCACCATTCGGAATTGCAGAATTTCCAAAGTTGTAATTTAGATTTCCGCCCCAGCAGTAGATATATGCACTTGCTTCAGTACTAAGCCCACAAGTACTGTAATTTAACATCGTGACCTTCTTCCACCTCCCGGTCGTATTTTGTCCTGCAACTACAAGAGTTGGTACCGACGTATTACTCGACGACCCGTTACCCAAGAATGAACTGTAATTGTATCCCCAACAATATGCATAGTCCGTAGTAGCAATAGCGCAGAAGCTTGACTGCGGGCCACCACTAACAATCGACTTAAAGCGTAGTGACCCGCTCACGGGTTTAGCTTCGGAATGCGCCGTAGTTGTACCATCCCCAAGCTGGCCATAGGTATTATCTCCCCAGCAGTATATCTGTTGATCATATGCAAGTGCACATGCAGACACTGTGTCTCTTCCGAAAACAATATCTTTCCACTGCGTCAGCCGGACACGCACACTCGATGCCTTTGCTTGCGTAGTAGAGGCTGTACTGCCAGACGCTTTGACATTGTCGAGCGAGGCTGTGACCGTCACTGTCTGTATGCCATTAGCATCCGTATTGACCGTTCCACTTACGCTAAATGTGGTTCTCAAAACCGTTTGGTTATTTGAATTTTTTACATCTAGAAGATACGCGCTGCCGCCATTAGATGTTCCGTCACATTTTGTATCAGGTCGTAAAGTTCCGCTAGCCCAGGCCACAACACCTAGATTCTTCTCAAGACATTTTTGAGCCATAGTGCGACCTGAATCAACCGCATCCGCCAATGCCTTCGCCTTGTACTGCTCCTTCAAAGACGTGTTGATAGAGCTGGTTGCAACCAAACCTGTCAGTAGCACCATTAGCATTACAACTGATGCAATCATTACTGTCGGCAACGCGAAGCCATACTTCGTGGCATGCTTATTAGATCTTGTATATCTCAATGTGTTTAGTACCTTGTTAGTGTCGGTGAGTAGATTGTGGTTGTTTGTGGCAAGCCATAGCGGCTCGACGTACCAGCTGGAAGCGAGATACCATTGTATACCCAGCCTATTGACCCGAGTGCCGCAGCATCCGGGTTATTCACTACACTTACGTAACTCGAAGTATAGTTCGCTATATACATTTTATCATCCGGTGCCCGAAGTACCTGTCCACCGCCATCACTACCTGGCGTTGGTTGGGTGCTTCCCACATACTGCTCGGTTGCTTTCACACCAGCATCTGATGATGCACCTATCAGGCTATACCGTACGAGACGAGCGGGGTAGAGGGTTGACGCGTAAATGTAATCCCCAGAAGGTGAAAAGTCCGCCGAGTATCCGTGATTATTTTCGGTAGTATACGCATTCCAGGCGAACTGATTTGTTACAACACCAGTCAGCGCGTTAAAGCCCATTACTCTGATCATTCCATTAATATACGAGCACGTTCCTATGCAGTGGTTGCCAGCCATCATCACTAAGCGGCTGTAGTTATAATTGAAATTCAGAGACCCAAAACCTGAGTTACCTGAATACCCAGGATACTGAGATACTGCCGAGTATGTATACGACGTCGGCGGACCTGTCACAACACCGCTATTACTAAATGAGAATACGAGCACTCTTGTTGTAAAAGGGCTGAACGTCAGCACCCAGTAGCCAGATCCATCTGCCTTTGGAGCGGCCGTCAGCGCCTCCGAGGAGTAATCGGTAGTACCGGGCCAGAGATCTATCTTTTTTCGAGTCACATCGACATCGCCGAGGCCACCGTTCAAACTCATATCAATAACCGTCGAGAAAAGTTCGCCTGCGTTCGTATACAAGTTTTCTGCGTTATTCGATATAACCACATACTTGCTTTCGTCCGATCCGATAGGGAACACGACCGCACCTTGTGTGGTGCTACCGTTTGCACCCAGTCCGCTACCATTAGCCATCGCCGTCCCGTTCCTGTTCCAGATCGTGATTCCGTTCGTCCAGAATTGTAGTTGGCCGCCTTTAGTCGATATGGCCGTGGATCCTTCGATTGCCGTACACCCCCCACCAGGGCAGGGTACCTGGAATGAGCTCATGGAATTCCCGGTGTTACCGAAATCAAAACCTACGCGATTACCGAACATCCAGTACCGCTTTGCAGGTCGTGAAAGACTCGGGTTATTTTTAAAGACAAGCGATTGGTGCTGGTCGTTTACTCGTGATGACGCCAGTACGCGTCCACTCTTAAGCAGACTCACACTACCGGTTATATCGTACTTGCGCTCCGAGCCATTGCCGGTGGCTACCGATACTTCAAATGTTGATCGATAGCCTTGTTCATCCGTCACCCCGCAGCGAGCGTCAGTACTCGTAATTGGGCAGGGGAACAGCTCTGCGCCGGTACAGTCCGTATTCGGTTTGAGTGTATTCGTTGTCCACTGTGGAACAAAGTTATATTTTTTTAAACACGAGTATGCGAATACACTGCCGCTTTCAGCGGCGTCATTTGCAAGCTTTTGAAAGTATTGGTCACGTAGGGCAGAGTTGATACTGCTCGTCGCTACCAGGCCAGACAGCAAAACCATGAACATCACAATAGATGCGATCATGACGGTCGGAAGCGCAAATCCCCTCTGAGGCCTCATCCCATTCGCGTGTTTCATAGCGGTTACGTCTATCATAGCACCAATAGCAACGTTCGAAGTCATATATGCTACATGAATTTTAGTGTATAATGTATAGTAACTTAACACACGAAAAAGGAGTGAACTACCGTGAGTGACCAACCAGCCGTTACCGTATACAGTACAACGTGGTGCGCGTTCTGCGCGACAGAGAAGCAATGGCTCGATAAGCTTGGTGTAAAGTATGTTTCAAAGAACATCGAAGAGGATGAAGACGCCAACAAAGAACTCCTAGATAAGCTTGGTGGTAACTTCACGGGTGTCCCTGTAACAGATATCGCAGGCGAGATGATCCTCGGGTTCAATCGTCCAGCGCTCCAAGCCGCTCTCGATAAGAACGACCTGGTTCCTGCAGCAGCCTAGTCGCTTACGCTTGCGAGCAATAGATTCGAGGCCTATCTTTATTAGATGAGCTTAGAACTTCAAGGCCCAGTTTTGAATGAGCAGGTCCTTTTCGATGACCGGCTTGTTCTGGTTATAAAAGATCCGTTCGGTATGTGCGAGCTTATGGCTGGTAAAGAATCTTTTCCGTTATGCGTGCATCACGACTCGGATATAAAAAATATATACGACGCGTCTCTACGCTTTAATCCGGCTGACGGAACTTCAGAACGGTTCTTAGCTGGCACAATCGAATATGATCCAGGGCTGTTCCCAAAATCCGCACACGAGCGGTTCTCGCAATTGTTCAGTGACCTGACTGAAGATGATTCCTTTTTCTCGAGGGGTCAAATTGCCTTAGTGAAAGATCAAGCCACAGGTTCACAGGGCCTGATAATATCACTCGATGAAACAGGTCAGACTATACGGATTTACGATGTACCGAAAGAAGATAAGTCGCCTGTGTCACGCGCGATAATGTACGCTGATTTCGGCGGTCGGAATGATCTAGACGTTGATCTTGCTGCCCGCACAGCAGCGGCCTGGTACATAGCACAAATATCCTTAGGCAGGGCAGATGATTCATTTGCCGAAGGTCCGCATCATATGATCCTTGAGTCACTGGCGTACGACAAGCTCGCTGAGCTCGAAGATACAACTGCGTATTTCCGAAAATTCCAGAAGCTGGACAACAAAAGAGTTCCGGAGCTTGTTATTTCGGAAACCGAACTTTATCTTTTAGCTGAGTGCGGGCTTTCTCCTGAACGCTACGCCCACATACTTGATGAGCTAAAAAACCGGTGGGGGAAAGTTTACGATTCAGGCAGTAGCGTAGGAGTCATCAGAGCCTCTGACATTGCTGAACTTATGAGTGTGCTCAATTACTGACCAATTTTTACTACCTCGGCCTGCACAGCTTTTCTAAAGTAGTCGTCGTGGCTGACATATAAAATTGCACCGCCGTACTTTTTCAGTGCGGTCTCAAGCTCCTCAATGCTCGGTAAGTCCAAGTGGTTCGTTGGCTCGTCCAAGATCAACAGTTGAGGATCGTTGGCAAGCATAGCAATAATCTGCAGTCGTGCCTTCTGGCCACCCGAAAGCCGTTTTACTGGAATATGGCCGTCAGCCTCAATAAATAAGTAGTCGCTCATAAGGCTCCGGATTTTCGTTTCTGAAATCGCCAAGTTCCTATCCATATAGGTGCGTTCAATTGCTTGCTTGAGCGTCAGCTCAAAATATTCCGGCGACACTTCCTGTTCATATACGCCAATTCGAACCTTAGGGTCTAGCTGTAATTCACCAGAAAATACAGTTGACTCATCGTTACCGAGTAGCCGCTTGATAAGCGTAGTCTTACCAGCACCATTTCGTCCGCGCAGCTCAACCGCCTCACCCTCACGAAGATCAATATTCACACCTTCAAACAGAGCAGAACCATATCCAAGGCTCAAATTTGCCGCCTTTACCAACACGTGACTCGAGCGCGACGAGTCGTCTTTCATATTCATCTTGATATTTTTCGCCTTGAACTTAGCGTACTGATTCGCAACCTTGTAGTTCAAGTTCTCAGCCGATTCCTTATCAATCCAGAATGTTGGCTTTTCTTTCGCTTGCAAATCAGCTAGCTCAGCACGTGAAACTTGCTCTAGGCGTTTAAACTTTTGAATCGTCTGCGGATTGCGCGATTTCTCTTTAAGTCGTTGGTAATCAATTACTTTCTGCTTCAGATTTACGATTCGCTTTTCGATCAACTCAAACTCGTTCATGGCAGTGCCAGTCGAATGAGCGTTTTGTTTCAGGTAGTCATCGTAGTTACCTTTGAAGCTCTGGCTTTCGCCATCTTTTAGTTCAATAATCCTGTCTACTTGTTCTAGCACGTCACGATCGTGCGTGATAACCAGCATTGCTTCTGGAGCCTGCTTCATCCAGTCGATGAATTGCTTCTTAGCTACAAAATCCATATGGTTTGTAGGCTCGTCGATCAATGCTAGATCCGCCTTAGAGTGCATAATCTTTACAACCTCTACTAATCGCTTCTGGCCACCTGATAGGGTAGAGAAAGGTCGATGTGCGATATCTGGCAGTTGGAACGTTTCAAGTTCACGCTCGATATCGCCCTCAATTTGATAAAAACCCTTGTCATCGAATCGCTGCAATGCATCCGTATACTCATTGATCTTCTTCATGTCGTCACCCATGGTCTCAGGATACGTTTCGATGATATGAGAAAGTTCAGGATATTCAGGTAGACCTGCCAGTACATACTGCAGTACCGTTGTATCCTTCATGTCGTGATGTTCCTGAGCAGTCGCCACCACTTGGGTGCCGCGACGGAATATGATATCACCCTCAAAATCAGTATCGGTACCTGCCAAGATGGCGAATAACGTACTTTTACCCACGCCGTTACGACCGATCACACCGACTTTCTCTTTCGCATCTATCGAAAACTTAATCCCAGACATCAGGATCTTAGGCCCGAATGATTTTTCGGAAACGGAGATATCGGCAATCATATCTGTTGATTATATCACGAATATTGACTTATACAAATTAATATATTATTATATTAATAAGCTTTTGCTCGAACCTTCAGATCGGAGCTCATGATGTTTAGACGACGCTCTCACGCATCCCGAACACCTAGATATACCCAGGCTGACAGTCGGCTATTCGTTCGACATGTACGCCACTCAAACAATCACGTCACCTCACGTTACTATTTTGGCTTCGAGCTCATACGTAGTATGAACAACGAGGTCAAAACAGTTGTGAATCAGGCGGTGATGCTCAGGCAAGATCGTGCGGAATTTCCGGCCGTTCGTTACTACAGGCACCACGTATCAATATGCTGGGTCCCGCGCCCGCATGCGGAATCATCCGACGAGTTGGCCGAAGCCGACGCGCTGACAGCTGCAATGGACGCGACTCTGAGCAAGTTTTTCGGGATGAATCTGACACTCGTCACAATCGTAGACGATCCGCAAGACCCTATGCGTGCCATCAGGAGCGTCGGCGAGATCGAGCGAATACTCGATATTAAGCTTGGTCCTGACAGCTCTCAACGCTGATATGACCCCCGAAACGGTTCCCCGAAGTTACGCTTCAGGGTCGAGCCACTTCGGGGGCCGTTTTAGTTAAGCTATTGACTTATTATCATAAGTGTGATTTAATGAGATTTACACATCGGATTCGACTGATGCCCAGATCGTGGGAGCACCCTGATTGCGGCATCGTGTGTCGCAGTTGGAGTGTTGTAAAGTCATCAGTAGAAGTGCGGAGTCAACCGCCAAATACTGAAGGCGAAAGGTGAGTTCTGCAATATCGTGGAACGAGTGCCCTCAGGTACTTTTACTTACTGGACGTGGGACGTACACTCCGGGAATCAGAGGCTGCAGCCGCTGTGAACCTAGTGCCTACCGTTTGAGAATGATGCGGGCCCCATGACAGGGCCATCACGACGCTGATCGCTCGAACTCCGGTCTTTCGCGCAACCAAGAGAAGCGCACCTCGACTTCGTCGAGTGAAGACTGATCGTCCATCAAGCCGCAGCTACCGGCTTGCCCTGAGCAGGGAAATCGACCGGCGTAATGCACGCCTGGGCGCAAAAGTAGGGTCGACGACACCGCGACCATCGCTCGGAGGGCCGAGAAGTTTGCAGACATTCATGTGAGTGGCTGCCGCTCGGCCCTCTGGGTCCCACCCCTCTTCATGAGGGGTTTTTATTTGTTATACTCATAGGCAATGTCACACTCACTCAACGATGTTGCCTACTGGCAATACCACGACCCGAAAAAACCAACCTGCATATTTATCCACGGTTTTACCGGTAGCCACGAGGGCTTTCAATACATTATTCCGGAGCTAAGGAACTATCGTATTATCGTCCCTGATCTCCCTGGGTTCGGCGAAACTAAACTTGGCCTGGATACGTTTACCATCGACGAATTAGCCGCACGAGTAAATCAGTTCGTGCGCGATCTTAAGCTTAAGGAGCCCGCGTACATCATGGGGCACTCCATGGGTGGACTAGTGGTTGCCAGCATGCTCGCCCAAGCACCCGAGTTGTTTAATAGGAAAGCGATATTAGTCAGTCCTGTCGCAACAAAAGTAAATTATCTCGATTCACGTAAGATCGGTGAATTTTTAGGCCGTTTACAATTCTTTTTGGGCAAGACCGTTCCAGGAGCCGGCCCTCGACTTGTAAAAAGCCGACTGATCAGCCGAGTTTCAACGGCGATCATTTTGACCGCAAACCAGCCGAAGCTCAAGAAGCAGATTCGTGAGCATCATTTTAAAAACCTCGATTACATATCGAGTATCGATTTTTACTATCAACTGCATGTGAATATTAATAAAAAGGGTTCAGTAGATTACGCACCTAAAATTAATCGAAAGTTCAAAGTTCTAATTATTACCGGAGATAAAGACAACGTGACGCCCCTCACTACTGAAAAGAAGCTCCATGCATCGCTGCACAATTCAGAGCTTCATATCATTAAAGGCGTGGGCCATTTACTCCACTACGAGCGACCTACAGAAGTCGCTGCGGCAGTAGATGCGTTTTGGTCGAAATAACTTTTTCGTAGATTTCTTCGAATTGGTCAAGAGTGTGGTTGATATCGTGTGTTTTAGCGATCGCAAGGCTTTCCTTACCAAACTTTTTGCGTAGCTCATCGTCATCCACGAGCTTTTGTAACGCATTAGCAATTTGGCCGTCATCGTCTTTATCACATAGGAATCCGTTTCGATCCGTTTGACATAGCTCGTATACTGCTCCGGCATTGACAGCAACGACTGGCTTGCCGCTCGACATAGCCTCGAGTGCAGCAATACACTGCAGCTCTGCTGGACTTGGCATAGCAAATACGTCACCAACCTTGTGCAGTTCAACGATCTCATCGTCTGTTACTCGGCCCGTGAACGTTACATGGTCGTGAATGCCTAACTCGTAAGCATGGTTCTCTAACCGCTCAGCGTCCGTACCACCACCAACTATTAGAAGGTGTACTGGTTTATCCGTTTTTGATAGCAAGGTATTGAACGCATCAATGAGTACATGGATATGTTTTTCGCTGTCGAGTCGTCCTACATACGATATGATCAGGTGATCTTTTGGAATATGAAACTTTTTATAGATTGCATCGCCTGGTTTTGTAGCCTGGAAGCGGCTCAGATCGATACCGTTCGACACTGGCTTGATTGGAACATCAGGTAAATCGGTTCGACCACTCGCCAGCATGTCGATCGCTGCCTGAGTCGGCATGGTAATATAATCAGCTTTTTTGTGAAAGCGCGCACCATACTCTGTGATCAAGTAGCTCAACTGCTTAGATACTGGCGCGAGCATACGGATGTTATCAAGCAAATTGTCTGGAATCGCATGATTGGTAGTCACAACGGGAATATTGTAGCGCTGTGCGTAGCGCATAGTGGCTTGACCAATACCGAGAAGCATCTGAATGTGCACTACGTCGGGCTCAAATTCTTCGATGATCTTTTTGACCTCACGCTGAGGAGCGACAGAAATCCGAAAGTTCTGATAGAGCGGGAAGGGGACGGACATAGTGCGCTTAATTACATGATTGCCGTCCATTTCTTCTTCGCCGCGCCCTGAGCGACGCTGGCTCGGTGCAATCACGATAACTTCATGACCCCTGTCGGCAAGTCCCTTGGCAAGATTACGGCTGAAGGTGGCAACACCGTTGATAGTCGGCCAGTGGAGGTCGGCTGCAATGAGGATTTTCATATGTCTCCAGTATACCATTAGCAATGCAGAGGTTGGACTTGTTTAATCTTTACCACTAACCCCGCTGGAGCGCCAGTGACCAGCAGGCGAAAAAATTAAATAAGACCCACCGACTTAAAAATAAAACCAGTCTGCAATACGAAAGTAGAGTCAAGTTTATGCAAGAGGTATACTAATCTTGTAATGAAACTATTCTTTGATGCCCGCTACATTCGTACCGATTACCCGGACGGCATAAGTCGCTATTCTTCTGAAGTCGCTTATGCCCTCGCCAAACTTCACCCTGTCACATTTATTGTTTCGAGCGATGAACAGGCTGCCATGCTCCCCGAAAACTCGCAGGCAATAAAGATCCACAGGGTCGACTCGTGGCTCGAACCGTTTACAAGCATGCGTCTGAATAAATTTGGCCCTGACGTTGTATTTAGCCCCATGCAAACCATGGGTAGCTTTGGTAGGCGCTTCAAGCTCATCTTGACCCTTCATGACATGATTTATTATATTCACCGTTTGCCACCACCGAGCGCGAAGGGTATTGTACGGCCGCTTTGGCGATTATTCCACATGGCATATTGGCCGCAGCGACTCGTGCTTAATCGAGCCGATACCGTGGCAACTGTTTCAGAAACATCGCGAGAAGAAATCGCACACGCCAAGCTAACGAAGCGGCCATTGATTGTCGTATCGAACGCAGCCCGTGATCTCTCGCCGCTTCTCGCTTCACCAGTCAAACAAGGTGAAGAGCCGCCAAAGAATCTTGTGTTCATGGGCACATTATTGCCGTACAAAAATGCCGAGACGCTTATTGAAATGATGCGACACTTACCAAATCGAACACTGCACTTGTGTAGTAAAGTTTCACCCGCTCGAAAGCTCGAACTCGAAAAACTTATTCCGACTGGAGCAACAGTTGTATTCCATAACGGCGTAAGCGACGAGGAGTATGCGGCGCTGCTTGCAGACGACGCAATCATGGTGAGTGCCAGTCGGGCAGAGGGGTATGGCCTGCCGCTTGCGGAAGCTCTCAAATTAGGTGTGCCAGCAGTTGTGAGTGATCGACCATTCTTTCACGAAATCGCCGGTAACGACTCTGCTGTATTTGCCGATCCAAACGATACCGAAAATTTTGCTCGCGGAGTGCAATCACTGAACGATTTCGCTGAACGCCAAAAACGCATTGATGCCGGGCTCATTGCTGTGAACCGCTTTAGCTGGGATGAATCCGCCAAAGTATTACTGGATGCGTGCAAAAAGCTAGCCTAAAAAGTACAACGGCCCTCATCTATTGTCTGATGAGGGCCGAAGCACCTGTTACATTGCAGTCATTAGGCCGAGGGCCTTGTCGAATGCCTTGTTC
>DJJF01000010.1:0-7966 GCA_002434005.1 Candidatus Saccharibacteria bacterium UBA6575
GCAATGGAAATTCTCGTTATCATCTTATCGGCCTTTCTGGCACTATTCCTTCTCATAGGTATTGTGTTGGCGGTTCTACTCGTCCGCGTGACGCAGCAGATCCGACGGGTAACGACGAGTGCTGAACGAACAGTAAACGGACTAGAAAGTGTGGTTGCGGGAGTCAATAAAGTGACAACACCTGCCATGATCGCAAAAGTGATCCTTGGCCAGGTTAACAAGCGACGCAAGAAGTAAGGAGGCATATGAAAGTAAGCAAACTCGCCCTAGGCGCAGTCGTTGGCGCAGCTGTTGGTGTTGCCGCTGGTATACTTACCGCGCCAAAGAGTGGTAAAGAAACTAGGGATGATATTAAAAAGAAGGCAGTCGACGCTAAGGACAAAGCAGCGTTAACTCGTGACGATGCTATTTTCAAGGCGGAAGAAATCGCCGATGATGTACGCGCATTGGCCGTCGAAACCCTCAATAACTTCAAGGCGAAGCGTAAGTAATGGCACTGAAGAAACGACTAAAGGCTATGGCCGATTCCATTAAAAAAGGTAATGAACGCGGCGCCCGTGAGTCGATGCTCGAAGAGCTGTTTTACGACTTCAACCGTTCTCGTGTCCAAATCTATAAGATGAACTTCGTCCGGGGTATTACATTCGGTGCGGGTAGCGTCATTGGCGGTACACTCGTCATTGCCATGCTTATCTGGATCCTGGGCCTGCTCGGTAATGTCATTCCGCCACTCGGTGATTTCTTTGACGGTGTTAGCCAGACTCTCGAAGTCGACGACAAGTAACAGGCGAATTTAACTACAGGCAATCTCGCTCCAAATGGGCGGGATTCGCTATACTATATGCATATGGGGAACGCGCTTTCAGCGTCGGATTATGTGCACTTACATAACCATACGCACCACAGTCTTCTCGACGGCCTGACGAAGGTCGACGAGCTCGTTGAGCGTGTCAAAGAAATGGGCATGAATTCAGTAGCGATCACCGATCATGGCACGATGAGCGGGGCGATCGAATTTTACAAGGCAGCCTCAAAAGCTGGCATCAAGCCAATCATCGGTATTGAAGCGTATGTCGCAGCCCGAAGTCGCTTTGACCGAGACCCGGCAAAAGATAAAGCGCGCTACCACTTGATTCTGCTCGCGATGAATGACACCGGGTATCGCAACCTGATGATGCTTACCAGCAAAGCCAACCTTGAAGGCATGTATTATAAGCCTCGCATCGATCATGATCTGCTTGAACAATACAACGAAGGTATTATCGCCCTGAGCGCGTGTGCCAGCGGTGAGGTTGGTGAAAACCTGCGTGCGGATAATTACGAAGAGGCTAAACGAATCGCCAGCTGGTACAAATCGATATTCGGCGATCGGTACTACCTAGAACTTCAGGATCACGGACACCCTGATGCTCCAAATCCATGGGATGTGCAGGTGAAGATTAACGGCTACCTCAGTAAATTATCTGATGAGCTAGATATTCCGTGCGTCGTGACGAGCGATGGACATTACATTAGCCATGACGACCAAGATACGCACGAGATCTTGCTATGCGTTGGTACCGGCGCCTATTTATCCGATGAAAAACGCATGAGTTTGAAAGATTTCGAGCTTCATGTGACAGACCCGAAAGATATTATTAGTCGCTGGGAGAAGACGAACGCGGAAGCGGTTGCGAACACCAAGCGCATCGCCGATCGATGTGATCTATCAATAGACCTTGGAGGAATCTTGATTCCAACATTCCCAGTGCCAGATGGCGAAACAGAAAAGACGTATCTAGATAAACTTGTCTACCGGGGACTGGCTCAGCGATATATCGCAATGAATAAAGAGGAGTCCGATGCGCTAGATCCTCAGGATATCCGTCCCAAATTATCACCAGAAGTAATTGAACGATTAGACATGGAGCTAGATGTCTTGCAGCGCATGGGCTATAACGGATACTTCTTGATTGTGCAGGACTTTATCAACTGGGGTAAGGATCAAGGCATCATTTTCGGACCCGGTCGTGGGTCGGCTGCGGGTTCGATCATTGCGTATGCTCTGAGAATCACCGATTTGGATCCGCTAAAATACGACCTGCTGTTCGAACGATTCCTCAACCCAGATCGTATCTCAATGCCCGACATTGACATCGATATTCAAGACACTCGCCGAGGAGAAGTGATCGAGTACTGTGCTAATAAGTATGGTAGCGAACGAGTCGCGAATATCGTAACCTTCGGTAAAATGGCCGCTCGAGCAGCAGTACGCGATGTTGCTCGTGTACTTCAAGTGCCGTATGCCGAAGCGGATCGTCTTTCGAAAATGATCCCGCCGCCCGTGCAGGGTCGTCATATCCCGCTTGCCAAAAGTGTCAAAGACGACGCGGACTTGAAGGCCGAATACGACAATAATCCAACCGCGAAGGAGGTGTTTGATTACGCAATTCGACTCGAGGGAACAATCCGATCACACGGAGTTCACGCAGCTGGTGTGGTGATTGCGCCCGATGATATCGTAAAGTATGCGCCACTTGAAATGGCGCAAAAGGGTGTCGTCGCCACGCAGTATCCAATGGGCCCCGTCGAAGAACTTGGGCTGCTCAAGATGGACTTCTTGGGTCTTTCAAACTTAACGATCATCAATAATGCACTTCGTATTGTCAAAAAGGTATATAAAGACGACATCATACTTTCTGAAATACCCCTCGATGATGAAAAAACCTACCAATTGTTCCAACGCGGAGACACCACGGGTGTATTCCAGCTTGAGTCGGCAGGGATGAAGCGGTACCTAAAAGAGCTAAAACCCACCGTTTTCGAAGACATCATTGCTATGGTCGCGCTGTACCGGCCTGGTCCGATGCAGTTCATCGACAGTTTCATTAAGCGTAAACACGGTGAAGAGGCGATTAATTATTTGCACCCAAAAATGGAGAACGCTTTATCAAGTACCTACGGGATCCTCGTATACCAAGAGCAGTTCATGCAGATATCGAAAGATATCGCTGGCTTCACGGGCGGTCAGGCCGATACGCTGCGAAAAGCTGTCGGTAAAAAGATTCTCGAAATGATGAGGAAGGTGAAGCCTGAATTTATCGAGGGGGCTATCAAGCACTCTAATGCTGACCGTAGAGACATGGAGAAGTTTTGGGCGCAACTCGAAGAGTTCGCGAACTACTGTTTCAATAAGTCCCACGCCGCATGCTATGGTTTGATTTCATACTGGACCGCGTACTTAAAGGCGCACTATCCTGATGCGTTTATGGCGGCACTCATGACGTCAGACCAAGATGACATTGATCGACTTGCGATTGAAATTACGGAATGCCGTCACATGGGCATTACGGTACTCGCTCCAGACGTAAACGAGTCGTATGTTGAATTCGCCGTTGTTCCAGGTGAGAGCACGATACGGTTCGGTATGGCGGCAGTTAAGGGCGTCGGAGTTGGTGCGGTTGAAGAGATACTTCGCGCGCGAGAAGAAGCGAAATTTACAAGTATCGAAGATTTTGCACGTCGTGTATCGACATCAAAATTTAATAAAAAAGCATGGGAATCACTCATCAAGTCCGGCGGTTTCGACTCGTTCGGCGATCGATCAGACCTGCTATTCAACCTCGAATCAATTCAAGGATTCGCCTCCAAGCTTCAAAAAGATGCCCTCAGTGGCCAAACAGATTTATTTGGTGGACTAGTAGACAATGCATCGATTCAACCGTCAGTAACAATCCAAGCAGCACCGGTAAAACACACGAATCGTGAACGCTTAACATGGGAACGCGAACTACTGGGCCTCTACGTGAGTGCTCATCCACTTGATTCCTACGACGCATATTTTCAAGAGCAGACCATACCAATTTCACAGCTAAATCCCGGCATCGATAATAAGAAAGTGACGATCGGAGGCATCATAACGAATGTTCGAAGTATCGTCACGAAGACCGGATCAAAAATGGCGTTTGTAGCGATAGAAGATAAAACCGGAGAGTCAGAGATTATCGTATTCCCAGACCTGTATAGCCAGCTCGGCGCGAAACTGGTTCAGGATACGGTTATACGTGCCAGTGGGAAGGTAAATGCGCGCGACCGCGATGGTAACTTAACGAGTGATGCAAAAATAATTGCCGATGAAATCAATATTGTCACTGACCGAGAGCTTGCTGAATACGAGTCGACTGGGCGTTCGATGAAGGCGCCGAAACCTCGCAAAGAAGGACCGGTCACTGTAACGAAAAAAGCAGCAACTAAGTCGGCCGCTACGGAAGTGGCCTACAAGCCACACGTACCGTTGCTCCGAAAATTCTTTGTGCATATTAAGAATCCAGATGATTCTGAAAGCCTCATGCAATTGAAAGATATCTGCTCAAAATTCCCAGGATCGAACGACATCGTACTCGTATTAGGTACTGAAAAGAAATCGGCGATTAAATTACCATTTAGAGTTGAAGACAGCGATGATTTGATTACTCATCTAGTTAAACAACTCGGCGAAGACTCAGTCGTTATTAAATAGTGAGCGCATAGAGCGCAATACCGGCAGCGACCGAAACGTTGAATGATTCTTTTTGGCCGCGCATTGCAATTTCAATAATACTCTCACACCGATCCAATAGATCACTCGGTATACCGTCTACTTCTTCACCAAGTACCAATACAAACTCACTGGGCGGTCTAAAATCATTAATCGCGATACTTCGCTCTGATTGCTCCAGCCCCACAAGCGGTAGTGTGTTCAATTCTAGCCACGTCGATAGGTCGTTATAGTATTCGAATGGTACGCTCGTCGTCGCGCCAAGAGCGGTTTTCTTGAGCTGGCTTGAGATCTTAGAGGCAATGTGCGGCAGACGCGTATCGCCAACGTACGATGGATACGGGGTGTAGCCAGTCAGCACGATCTTGGAAACACCGAAGCCGTCTGCAGTCCGGAAAATCGATCCAACATTATGCGCTGATCGAATATTGTGAAGTAGTAGCGTGACGCGTGGCATAAATCCATTGTATCAACCAACTAACCTGTAAAAAGCATGAACGGTTTGCTATAGTGACAGGTAATGGACGAAGACAAAATCCAAGAGCAACGCCGCGAGCACGATGAAGCGGCAACACGGCAGCGTGCCGCAATCTTGGGAGTCACATATCTCGACACTCGGACAATCGAAACCGAGCTACCCTTAGCCGAAGGCGTACTTAGTGTCGAGCAGATGTATAAGGGGAGAATCGTACCACTTTCGAGAGGAACAGAAGATGCGCCGTTTCGTTTTGGTATTACGACGCAAACCCCACAGTCCTTAGTCGATTCAATGCGCCGGGAATACAACGATCGCGGTGACAACATCCAGTTTGGCATGATCTCAGGCAGTGGGTTCAAGGCTCTCATGAACCGGTATGATCCACCCAAAGAAATTATCTATGATGATATTGAGATAGCCAGAGAAGGCGACAGTGACACGCTTGCATCTGTCAGCCAAACTTTGAACTCGGTGGGGACTGACCGGGTATTTGACTATTTGATTGACCAGGCAGATAAGCTCGGCGCAAGTGATATTCATATCGAGAATCAGCGTACGAATATTCGAGTACGGATGCGTGTCGATGGTGCATTGCACCAAGTTGCAGAGCTTGATAAGGATCGCTACCGCGTGATCATGGGAGCGCTCGGTTCGCGCGCGAATATCTCCGCCGCGGCGACTGCACCACAGTCTGGGCACATGCAAAAAGATATCACCACTGATACTGGGACGCATCTTTTAAATCTTCGTGTTGAAACCATCCCTACTATGTATGGCCAAGATGCGGTGCTCCGCCTGTTTAACTTCGATGAGTCGCTCCTGCAGCTTGATCGATTAAATATTCCTGACAGGCAGCGAAAAGAGATAGATGAAGTGATTTCGCACCCACGGGGCATGGTTCTTATGGTGGGTCCAACTGGGAGTGGTAAGTCCACCACGCTCTACAGCATGATCAATGCGCTCAATACACAGGATCGAAAAATCATCACGCTCGAAGATCCAATCGAATACGGTATATCAGGTGTATCACAAATCCCGATTGATACGGCTGGCGGTGCAAGTTTTGCCGACGGTCTAAGGAGTGTCTTACGACTAGACCCAGATATTGTGATGATCGGTGAGATTCGCGATGCGGATGCAGCACGAACCGCAATCCAGGCATCCATAACCGGACACCTCGTACTTTCCAGCTTCCACGCGAACACGACATCGGCAGCATTTAGCCGGATGATTGATCTTATTGGTCAGAACCCGATATTCTCAAGTGCCATTCGTCTCGTGATCGCACAGCGGCTCGTCCGGAAATTAGCCGACAACAAGGAAGAGTACGAACCTGACGACGCGACGCGTAAATGGGTCAGGGACGTTTTGAGCGATTTGCCGGAAAGTTACGACAAGCCTGACCTTGATTCCTTCAAACTATGGAAAGCGGTACCGAATGAGCAGAACCCGTTCGGCTATAAGGGTCGCACCGTTATCATGGAGCAAATGGTAGTGAACGATGAAATTCAAAAGTTTCTTCGCGGTGATATAACCGAGTTTCACACCGAAACAGTTGAAGCTACCGCTAAGAGCACCGGTATGGCCACCTTACTTCAAGTTGGTGTACTTGCAGCACTGCGCGGCGAAACGACCCTTGAAGAGATCAACCGAGTTATCTAAGCGCGCGCATGTCAGGATAATTCCTGTGGACGTGCTCAGCGAGTGAACCAAGCCCAAACTGGCCGAGCTCGTCATGACCCAGCGACGCGACTTTTATCGCAAGCTCTTTTGTGAAGTGCTGAAATGGTTGTGCTAGTACCATATCCGATGGAACGAGCATACCATTTCCCCCAGGGGATGTTTGAGTAACGAGAAAACTTTCGCTATCAATTTGGCCGTCATCTTCAACGGCAACGAACATGCCGAAGTCATTTGATCCAATACCACTGGCTCGATGAACAGATCGGAACGCGTCGATAGCAAGCAGCGTATGGACGTGGACTGGATTCTTGAGGCTCGGGTAGCGTACTTCTACTGTCCCGGCATCTTTTTCAATATAAAATACTCGATTAACGTCTGAGATCATTACTCAGTTATATCACGATCTTAGACTAGATAATTACTTTGGCGATAGCTGGCACCAGACGCTCATCGAACACACTTGGAATAATCTCATCTGGCGAAGGATTTTCTACAAGCGAGGCGATGACTTCAGCGGCGGCAATCTTATGCTGATCGGTAATCATACGCACCTTGTTATCAAGTGCTCCACGGAAGATACCCGGAAACGCAGTCGCGTTATTTACTTGGTTAGGGAAGTCGCTTCGACCGGTAGCCATGACAGCGACACCAGCAGCTTTGGCGATATCAGGCATGACTTCAGGCGTAGGATTCGCCATGGCGAATACAATTGGATCTTTTGCCATAGTTTTGATGAGCTCTGGAGTGAGTAGTCCTGGTTGGCTGACACCGATGAATACGTCGGCTCCATTTAGGGCATCTGCTAAGTCGCCATCGACGGATCCGTCAACATGTTCAAGTAGCAGCTGCTTTGCTTCATTGAGGTCACCTCGTGAGTGCGAAAGAATGCCCTTAGAATCAACGGCGAGGATCTGGCCGACGCCGTACAGCTTGAGAAGTTTCGCGATCGCAGTACCTGCTGCACCTGCGCCAACAACAACGAACTTTGACTCTTTCAGGTCTCGGCCGGTAATCTTTGCGGCATTGATAAGACCCGCCAGTGTAACGACGGCAGTACCATGCTGGTCATCATGAAAGACAGGAATAGGGAGCTCTTCTTTTAGACGGTCTTCGATTTCAAAACAAAGGGGCGCTGCAATATCCTCGAGATTGATCGCACCAAAACTCGGTGCTATCGCCTTAACCGTCGCAACGATCTCATCGGCGGTATGGACATCTAAAATAATCGGGATGCTATCGATACCGGCGAAGTGCTTAAACAATAGGCTTTTACCTTCCATAACCGGCAT
>DJJF01000010.1:8112-38000 GCA_002434005.1 Candidatus Saccharibacteria bacterium UBA6575
TTACCTTCCATAACCGGCATACTGCCGCGCGGACCGATGTTGCCTAGACCTAAAACCGCTGATCCGTCAGAGATGACAGCGACAAGATTATTCGTCCACGTGTATTCAGATAATTTCGACGAATCTTCGGCAATCGCCTTAGAGACAGCCGCCACGCCGGGTGTGTAGTAGGCAGATAATTTCGTTTTATCCAGCTGATCTTGGTCACGCAGCTTAGTTGTGATTTTTCCGCCGTGCTGTTTGTGTAGGTCGAGTGCAAGTTTGTCGTAGTCCATATCTACACTATAAATCATTGACACAAGGTATGGATGTGTCAAAGTATTAAGCACAGAGCGCAGTCAGGCCTGGAGGTCCTGTGAAAGAGACGCCATGGGTATGTGGCAGATCCTGTCGCTTTGAGGCTGGCCCCATGCTGTTGCAACCGCTTCGCGGATGCATGGGGTCAGCCGACAGTAACTCTTTTCAGAGTTGTTTTTTTATGCTACAATTACAACTAATCAGCAATATAAACTTATAAGGTGAAGTAAAGAAATGAGTTTTGCACTAATTCAGAACGTTAACAATGCCCAGAAAAAGGCGGCAGTTGTTGATGCCCGTAGTGGTGACACCGTGCGCGTGCACCAAAAGATTAAAGAAGGTAACAAAGAACGTATTCAGGTATTTGAAGGCGTTGTTATCCGCACTGATAACAAAGGCCAACACACCAGCCGTATCACTGTCCGTAAGGTAGCTAGCGGCGTTGGTGTTGAGAAGAGTTTCTTGCTTCATAATCCACTAGTCGAAAAGGTAGAAATTGTTCGTCGCTCGAAGGTTCGTCGAAATTACCTAAGCTTCCTGCGTAACCGTTCTGGTAAGAGTGCACGCCTTAGTGCAGTTAACTTCGACCGCGAAAAAGTGAATGATGTTCGTGATCCGCACGCAGAAGCTGAAGCAGCACGCTTAAAGGAAGAAGCTGCAAAGGCTGCTGAAGAAAAAGCCGCCGAAAAAGCTGCTGAACAAGCAGACCTTGAGGCTAAGCAAGCTGAAGTAGAAGCAGCCCACGAAGCAAACAAATAGTCTCTAAGCCTTGAGTTATCGCCCCTCCCACACGTGGAGGGGTTTTGATTTACAATATATACGTATGATCGTTGGAATCGATGAGGTTGGAAGAGGGTCCTGGGCCGGCCCACTGGTTGTTGGGGCGGTATCTCTCAATGGTGCAGTGGTCGACGGACTCGCTGACAGTAAGGTACTGAGTAAGGCAAGACGTGAAGCACTCTCGAAGCTGCTTCTCGAATCCGAGGCCTCAATTGGTCTTGGATGGGTGCACGCAGATGAACTTGACCGTATTGGCTTAAGTCAGAGCCTGATTTTGGCAACGAAACGCGCATTGTCGCAGATTCAAACACCGTATCACGAAATTATCATCGATGGTACGGTCAACTTCCTTCGTGGAACCCCTCACGGCGAGTATGTGACTACCCTCAAGAAAGCCGACATGCTCGTGCCGAGCGTATCAGCTGCCTCCATACTCGCTAAAGTGGCAAGAGATGCATATATGACTGAGCAGAACAAACTCTACTCACAATATGGATTCGATTCACACGTAGGCTACGGCACTGCTCGGCATAGAGCGGCAATAGACTTGCACGGCCTAACACCACTCCACAGGCGAACGTTCGCGTCACTCGGTAAGATTCATAAAGAAGCGCCCATACAAAAAGCCTGAATGATTACCTACCCAGTCCAGTAGATCAAGAGATCGCTGTAGATTTATCAAACTAACTATATACTAGAGTAATCTCGCGCTGGCTTACAGTGCGCGTAGCTCTTCAATGACTGCGGCTTTATCACGCTCGATCAACTCAACGCGTGCCTCTATTTCTGCTTCTCCGAGTGTAATTGCACGAGTGAGTGCCAAAACGGTCTTCATTGGCGCAAAGAACGAAGAATAGTCATGAAGCTGTTGGCGCGTTGAAAGTCCAATGGCTGCGTAGCGCGGATAATCGTCATAACTTTTATCTCCACCAAAAGTCTCTTCGATCCATGTCCAGTTCTGCGTGAGCCATTGCCAAGCTTCGTCACGCGTATGGCGATTGCGAATGAGATAGATAAACCAACGTATCGCATCTTGCGGCTTAATCACGGCGCTATCCTTACTTAAATCGAGCAGCATTCTTGCCGTTATGGGTGATTTTGTTGATGTAAGACCGGCACAGATATCGCCTCGTAAATCACTCGAACTTGTTTTGGTATGTGTATCGAGGAGTGATCGAACCAGATCATCTGTCTCGTGATGCTTAACGGCTGTGCCAATGAGGAGAGCTCGAGTTTCTGCCGGTAACTTTTCGATCGGAACCGTGGTAAATCGGCTGTTGGCTTCGGTAAGAACGGCTGGGTCTTCGCTGTATAACATCATGCCAAGAAGCGTTGCCCGAAGTTTGGTTTCAGATTCGGGTTCACCGTCTCTTTGGTCCCATCCTAGTTCGGTAAATCGCTTCGTTGAAATCTTTCCCGCTAGTGTACGGAGCTTTGCCTCGGATTCGTTATCGTTCTCTGTGAAGCGCTTTAGCTCACTGAAAGTGAGCGCCATAATATCCCATACACTCTCTTCTTGCTCCTGCTGGTAGCTAAGAAGTAGCGGGATGAGCTGACTACTCGGCAGTTGGCCACCTCTCGCGAGAAGGCTTTGCTCGTGCATCAGCTGAAGTCGTTCGAGTGCAGAAGACGAAGCTATATTCTGGAGAATTGCTGCGAGCCGCTTACTGCTGTACTGCGTAATGAAATGTGCGCTATCGGAACTGTTTAAACGTACCAATTCAGGAGCATCAATCGTTATTGAAGTGGTGTCGAGTAACTCAGGCACTTGCGTATCGGACGCGCCAAGCGGGATTGGCCAGGTACGCTGAACCTTGATGTCGTGTGCTCCGACGAAGAATTGAGTTTGTGACAGTGTTGTTTCGTCAAAGTTGACAACTGGATACCCAGGCTGAGATATCCATGCGTTCATGAACCCCGCGATATCTTTACCGCTACTCGCACTGAGTGACGACCATAAATCATCGGCTTCGGTGTTCTTATATGCATGTGTCGTAAAGTATTCTTTCAGACCTGTGCGGAATGCCTCTTTGCCGATGTATGTTTCGAGCATCCGTAGTAACCTAGCTCCTTTTGCATACACGATTGCCGAATCAAACAACGTGCTGATCTCGTCAGGATGATTGACATCTACCTGAACAGATTGGACGCCGTCAAGTGCATCTCGGCGAAGGGCCATAACCGTTTCCGCGGAGGAAAAGTCTAGCCACACGTTCCAACTTGGCTCGAGAGCATCGACCGCGATGTACTCCATTAGCGTCGCGAAACTTTCATTCAGCCACAGGTCGTTCCACCATTTCATAGTGACTAAATTACCGAACCACTGGTGTGCGAGCTCGTGGGCAACGACAGTTGCAATGTAGTGCTTGGCGGATACGCTCGTAGTCTTCGGATCTGCAAGAAGCGCCATTTCGCGGTATGTAATCAAGCCCCAGTTTTCCATGGCGCCGGATGAAAAGTCTGGTAGCGCGACATGATCAGACTTTGCTAATGGGTACGGGGTGCCAAAATACTCGTCAAAGAAATCGATTGTTCTGACGGCAATATCGAGTGAGAAATCGAGACTCTCAATCGGCTGCGCTGGCGTAGCCCAAACGTTTACTTCGACGCCACTCTTAGTGCGTGCCGATTTCTTATGGAGTTCACCATATACCCAAGCAAGCAGATAGCTACTCATACGTGGAGTCGTCTCAAACGAGGTTACGAGTCGATCATTCTCGGTGTGCTGGGAGCTAATTGGCATGTTACCTATGACCGTTACGCCCGATTCAGTCGTGAGTGTGACATCAAACGTAGCTTTCGCGAGGGGCTCATCGATGCAGGGGAACACTTCACGAGCATGATGACTCTCGAACTGAGTTGCAATAAGTTCTTTTTTAACTCCTTCATGATCGAAGTAGCATGGATACATGCCGTGCATCTGATCCGTCACCGCGCCTTCAAAGGAGAGTGTCACACGGTGTTCGGTGCTCTTTGTTGAATCAACCTGTACCTCGACTTCATCATTCTCGCCGTGAGAATATTTAACCGATTCGCCGTCAACATGACATTCGGTAATCGTTACATCTTTAGCGTGTAACCATAGCGATCCCTCAGCCTGCATGGCTCCTCGGATAACGACGACGCCGCGAAATGTACGGGACTGCCGATTAATGTCGAGTGAGAGCTCGTAATGTTCTGGAAGGAAGTGATCGGTAAGTCGCCTGGATTGCATCGTTTTATTATACTACGTACCATGAACGCCCATACGGTACGACGAATGATTACTGGCATCATTTTGCTGCTTCTGCTCGGAATTCCGTTGTCACAGCAGTCATTTGAAATCCCGAGCCTAGAAGAGGTCATCAAGCCTTCAGCTCAGCTTGAGTCTAGTAGTGATGAGCTCGATAAACTGCAAGTAAAAGGTCGCGCACCAAAGACTGGGTACGCCCGTTCTGAATTTGGAAATGGTTGGTCAAATGATCTAGGCTGCGATACACGAAACCGAATATTAGCGCGTGATCTAACGAACATTCAGGTAGATGCAGAATGTAAGGTTCAGAGCGGGGTGCTGCAAGATCCGTATACGGGTGTTCGCATACTGTTTACACGAGGCGAAACAACCAGCGATGATGTGCAGATTGATCATGTAGTAGCCCTATCGAATGCCTGGCAAACAGGCGCACAGGGACTAACGTACGCAGAACGTGTTCAGCTCGCGAATGACCCTCTAAACTTACTTGCGGTTGACGGTGCAGCAAATGAGCAGAAGTCCGACGGAGATGCAGCCACGTGGTTGCCTTCCAATAAATCTTTCAGATGTGAGTATGTACGTCGACAAATTAGCGTGAAACAAAAGTATCGACTATGGGTCACATCCGCTGAACGAGATGCAATGATTCGTATTTTAACCAGCTGCAAGTAGCTCTATAAACAGACTAAATCAAGCACATTCACGCTGCAGGTTGGCTCGGGATCTGACGCAGGGGTGGTCGGCGTAGGGGTCGGAGCAGTCGGCGTCGGCTGAACTGGTGTCGTTGAACCTGACTGCTGTTCTGAAGATGCTGGAGATGCCTGGCTTGGTTGACTAGAAGACGACGCGCCTTTTGGCGTTGATGCTGGTGCAATCCAGCCTGAAGAAGATGCCTGGCTTTTAGATGTGCCCTGCGATTGTCCTTCACCGGCATTGGACTTGCCTGATTCAGAAGAGGATTCGGAGCCGCTGGCTCGTATCGGGATCAACGACGCGGCACGGCGCTCAGAGTTTGACTGAGCTGACTGCGATATTTCGTTCGTAACAGGTGCCATAGCCCGGAGTAGACCGACGGTCAGTAGAAAACCGCTAAATACGGCAAGACTGCTTAAAAACAGACGATTTTTATATAATGGCTCGCGATTAATGGCTAACATTAGACCTCCTTACGGGTATCGGAATGTACGTATCTTTACAAATATATGAAAATATTTCTGTAATTTAGTTCACACCGACTTGCCAAGCTATCTTTAGAGGAGTATAGTTTAGACAGTACATTCCGGCCGGCAGGTCGGAATTTTTAGTAGAAAGAAAGGCAAAGATACATGGAAGATTTGAATATTAAACAGCTTACAATGGCTGTTCGAACCATTGCAGAAGAGAAAAACCTACCAGAAGAGACGGTAATGGATGTCATTGAACAGGCCATTGCAGCCGCATGGCGCCGAGACAACGGTGAGCGTGACCAAGACGTGCGCGCTGAGCTTAATGTTAACGATGGTACGGCAAAAGTATTCGTCCGCTGGACTGTAGTTGATACGGTTGAGAACCCTCTGGCTGAATTAACTGTTGAAGAAGCCCAAGAAAAGAAAAAAGATGCAAAGCTTGACGATGTGATCGAAGAATCACATGAAGTCTCCAGCTTTGGACGTGTAGCCGCACAGACCGCTAAGCAAGTAGTGCTCCAGCGACTCCGAGAAGCCGAGAGGGAAGTCGTACTAGAGGAGTATGAAGACAAGATCGGGACGATTGTGACCGGTGTCGTTCAACGAGTAGAACCTCGCGTCGTACGAGTTGAACTTGGCAAAGCTATCGGAATTATTCCGCAAAGTGAACAGATTCAAGGTGAATTTTATAGTATTGGCTCACGCATCAAAGTTTTCATTAAGGATATTGAGCGAGATAACCGCGGTCCACAGCTTATCTTAAGTCGAGCGAATGAAGCTTTTGTCGACTTCCTGTTCCGCCAAGAAGTTCCAGAAATGGAAAGTGGTGCGGTTGAGATCAAAGCAATTGCCCGTGAAGCTGGTCGGCGCACCAAGCTAGCGGTATTTTCAAGTGTTCCAGGCGTTGATCCAGTAGGAACATTTGTAGGCGGCCACGGCACACGTGTGCAAGCTGTTATGAATGAAGTTGGTGACCAGGAAAAAATCGACATCATTCCATTCAGCGAAGATACTGATGAGTTTATACGTAGCGCTCTCGGACCAGCTGAAGTAGTTCGTGTTGAAATTGACCAAGACGCCAAACGAGCGAAAGTATTTGTGAACGAAGATCAGCAATCAATTGCAATCGGCCGAGCTGGCCAAAATGTTCGACTTGCAAGTAAGCTTACTGGTTACGAACTCGATATTGAAACTGCAACTAAGAAGCCTGAAGCGCGTGCTCCTAAGAAGAACATCGAAGATAGCTTACTTGATGCATTGAACGAATCGTCAGAATAATCTGCGATTATCTAAAATTAGCACTCGCATTGTGTGAGTGCTAATTTTTATGTATACTAAATATAGTAAATGCGTAAATAGCCCATAGCATGACGCTTGCGCTTAACTATCAGGAGGATAATAATAAAAGATATGGCCGATGATTTCGCAGAATTCGTATCACGACTGACCGATAACGCGAAAACCAGCTTGCAGCATGCTAATGCGATCGCAAGAGGGTACGGAAGCGCGTACATTGGAACCGAGCACCTCCTGCTTGGTGTATTAGCGCAGGGCTCAAGTGTCGGCGCGAAACTCCTTGCCGATGCACACGTAACGCTCGAGCGTGCTGAACTGGCACTGAATCTTAGCCCACGAAATATCGTTATTAGCACAGGGGCGCTGGCTCTTAGTGAAACTGCTAAGCTCACGTTGAAAATGGGCTGGGAAGTAGCCCAGGAATTTCACCAAGAACATCTCGGTACTGAACATATCCTCTACAGTATCTTGAACCAGAAGAGTGCGCGGGCTACGACATTGCTTCATGAAATGAACGTCGATCTCGGTGAATTAAAAGCCGAACTAGAAGATTTCTTCGACAGACAGCACAATGCGTTTCATGACGGAGAATCAACAACCACCGATGCACCAAAGCGAACAAAGCGTGGCGGCGCCTTAGAAACATTCGGAACTGACCTGACCGCACGTGCTCGAGCTGGTAAGCTCGATCCAGTCATCGGTCGGGATGCACAACAGGAACGTTTAGTGACAATCTTGAGCCGTCGAACGAAGAATAACCCTGTTCTTATTGGTGAACCAGGGGTTGGTAAAACGGCGATTGTTGAAGGTCTTGCTCAGCGGATCGCTCGTGAGGATGTGCCCGATCATCTGCTTGATCAACGGGTTGTTCAGCTTGATCTTGCCGCCATGATTGCCGGTACAAAGTATCGAGGAGAATTCGAAGAGCGCTTGAAGAAAGTTATTTCGGAGCTTAAGGAATCAAATAACGTTATTGTATTTATTGACGAACTTCATTTACTCGTTGGGGCTGGCGCTGCAGAGGGCGCACTTGACGCAGCCAATATGCTGAAGCCAGCACTAGCACGAGGTGAGCTGCACATGATTGGTGCCACAACATTAGACGAGTACCGCAAACACATTGAGAAGGACAGTGCGCTGGAGCGACGCTTCCAATCGATTATCGTGCCAGAACCTTCACTAAAAGACGCCATCGCAATCGTAAAGGGGCTGAAGCCATATTATGAAAAGCATCACGGTGTAAGTATTGATGATGACGTGATCGCATCGAGTGTTCACATGGCTGATCGCTATATCAACGATCGATTCATGCCAGATAAAGCTATAGATGTAATCGATGAAGCAGCTGCACTCACACGAGTAAATACGAATGGCAGGCCAAGTAAGCTACGTGATTATATACGCCAGCTCAAAAATCTGAACGAAAAGATGGACGAAGCCGTTTCGGCAGAAGATTACGAGCGTGCAGCCTTATACAAAACAAGGTCAGTGCAGATTTCTGAGAAGCTCGATGAGCTCAAAGAGCGGTTTGAGAACAAGACCCCAATTGTGCTTAAAGAAGATCATATTGCGCACGCAATATCAGTCATGACAGGTATTCCCGTAAAGCGTGTCCAAAAATCCGAAGCCTCGATGCTTCGTAATCTCGAAAAGCATCTAGGGAAGCACATTATAGGACAGGAAGAGGCCGTGACAAGCGTTGCGAAGGCCGTCCGACGCTCACGTAGTGGTGTAGCAAGTTCCAAGCGGCCAATCGGATCATTTATCTTTATGGGTCCAACAGGTGTAGGTAAAACAGAGCTGGCTCGCGTACTTGCCCGCGAAGTGTTTGGAAGCGACGAAGCCCTCATCAAGATCGATATGAGTGAGTTCGGCGAGAAGCACAACACATCGAGACTACTTGGAGCGCCGGCTGGATACGTTGGGTATGATGACGGTGGACAGTTAACTGATAAAATTCGTCGTCAGCCATACAGCGTCGTCTTGTTCGATGAAATCGAGAAAGCGCACCCCGATGTGTTCCAGTTACTACTCCAGTTACTCGAAGACGGAACAATGACCGATGCAAAAGGGAGAAAAGTAGATTTCTCAAACACGATTGTGATACTTACGAGCAATATCGGCGCTGAGCAGATGCAGCGTGAAGCGCAGCTTGGCTTCGGGACTGTTTCAAAGACCGATAAAGCCGAGATGGAAGTTGAGCATGCTAAAAATTCCGATCGTGCTGAGAGCGCTTTGAAATCGCTCATGCGCCCTGAGCTTCTCAACCGATTTGACGGAATTATTACATTCCGCGCCCTTACGAAGCGACAAGTTGGATTAATATTTGGAAATCTGGTTTCTGAATTAAATGCACGTCTTGCAAGCAAGGGCATTCATCTCGTGATCAAACCTTCTGCCAAGCGACTGATTATCGATAAGGGATTCGATGAAAAATATGGAGCGAGACCGCTCCGCCGGGCCATTCAAGATGAACTTGAGCATGGAATAGCAGACGGTATTCTCTCGGGCGAATACGATAAAGGAACGGTTTTGACGGCCTCGGGACGTAAAGGTACAATAACCTTAGATGTCACAAACGAGGGTTAAGCGAACTTCATGGATCGGCTGGATTTTGTCAGCCGTCCTGATTATCGGTTCGGTATGGCTCTGGACCCAACGACAGTACGTAGTTGATGCCATTCAGTATCACCAGTACACACCTACACAGTCAGTGCGTGACGTGGCAACGCGAGCGGGAATGACAGATGATGCGATCTTCACCTTTTACGCAACCAGACCTGCCGTAGAGGAAAGTGAGGCATTTAATCAGCATTGCCAGCGACAAGAAGCGGATAGTCCAATTCTCGGCTGTTACTCGCAGAATCGGATATATATTTTTAATGTCACTGACGAACGGCTAACAGGAATTAAAGCCGTCACAGCTGCACACGAGTTGCTACACGCAGAGTATGAACGCATGCCGGATGCTGAAAAGAAAAAAGTTCAAAAGCTTTTAGAAAATGTCTATAAATCCGGCACCGACAGTAAGCTCGAGGCTCGCATGAAATACTATGAGAAAACAGAGCCTGGTCAGTCGTTCAACGAACTCCATTCAATTATTGGAACAGAATTTGCTGACATCGGACCCGAACTCGAAACGCACTACGCGAAGTATTTCAAAAACCGAGCTGATTTGGTTGCACTCCACACTCAAGTAGAAAGTCAGTTTGAATCTTTGTCTAAAGAGGCAGATCAGTTAGTCAGTGAGATTGAACAACTGGCTCGCACAATAAACTCGGATACCTCGGAGTATAATCGCCGCATCGCCGAGTTAAACGAAGAAGTGCGCGTGTTTAATCAGCAGGCTTCACGTAATGGCGGTTTTACAACACAGTCTGAATTCCAATCTGCAAGACAACGCTTAGTTGCAGAAAGCAATCAACTCTCAACGTTCAGGCAACAAATTCAAGACTCTATATCGCAGTACAAGGCCCTCCTTGCAAAATTGGACGGAATTAACGCTGAATCCGCGTCACTCAACCAAAGCTTAGATAGTGCGCTTTCGGACGCGCCGAGCATATAGTTCATGGCGAAGTCAAAGACCAGGTTTGTCTGCAGTAACTGCGCGGCAACCTACCCAAAGTGGACAGGGCGATGTGAGAACTGCGGACAATGGAACACACTGGTTGAAGAAACAATTGAGTCTGGCAGCTCGATTGTTGCCAAGGGCACGTCTAGCGGCACGGTACTGAAACCGCAGTCTATTGGTCAAATCGAAAACGATGAGATGGTCAGGCGCCTCAAAACGGGATTTAGCGAACTCGATGATGTGCTCGGTGGCGGCATCCTACCGGGCGGTGTTATGCTGGTGGCCGGCCAACCTGGAATAGGAAAGAGCACCCTGCTCCTGCAACTAGCCGCACACATCGCATCGAATGAGCGCGTACTGTATGTCAGTGGAGAAGAGAGTGCCCATCAGGTTAAGTTACGCGCCGAACGACTCGGGGCAGATGGAAGTGAACAGCTTGATTTCATAGCGAGCACCAGCGCCGATGACATCGGAGCGACCATACGTGCAGGTGGGCATAAACTCGTCATTATCGATTCCATTCAGACACTTAATTTAAATGATATTACCAGTGCCCCCGGATCCGTCAGTCAGATCACCAATTCCTCGAATGTAATCATACGCGCAGCCAAAACATCAGGAGCTGCCGTAATACTGGTAGGTCATGTCACAAAGGAAGGTAGTATCGCGGGTCCAAAGGTGCTCGAACATCTCGTCGATGTTGTGCTTCAGTTTGAAGGCGATAGATACGGCGGCTTTAAAATGGTCCGAGCAGTAAAAAACCGCTATGGATCTACCGCTGAGACCGCGATTTTCGAGATGGACGAAGGTGGTCTATCAATTGTTGAAAACCCTTCAGCCGCTCTCCTGAAAGAGCGTCAAGATGCCGATGGATCAGTAGTCCTGGCGACTCTCGAGGGAACTCGGCCACTGCTTGTTGAGATCCAAGCACTTGTAAACCCCACTAGTTTCGGGTATCCTAAGCGAACCGCTAGTGGATTTGATTTAAATCGCCTCAATGTTCTTATTGCCGTGCTAGAGCGACGCACGAAACTGAATTTATCGGATAAAGATATATATGTGAACGTTGTTGGCGGGTTACGCCTGGCAGATCCGGCAGCGGATTTAGCGGTCTGTATGGCAATTGCAAGCGCTGTAGCCGAACGTCGCCTCGGTGAAGACACTGTCGTGTTTGGTGAAGTTGGCTTAGGCGGTGAGATTCGAAGTGTTGCTCAGCCCGAACGTCGCGTTGCCGAAGCAAAGAAGCTTGGCTTCAAACATTCAATCGGTCCTGCGGGCAGTAAAAAATCTGTTACAACTGTAGTCGGCACACTGCGCCAAGCGCTCATAGACTATCTAAAATAAAGGAATAATTAACTATGACAATTGTATATCTTACTCTGCTTATATTTATTGCAGCAGAAGTGACATATCTTATAAAAAAGATAAGTCCGATCCAGCGTCGTGACGAGAATGGTACTACCTATGTCGACACCTCATCACTCATGGATGGTCGTATCGTGACCGCTGCCCAAACTGGCTTCATACCAGCAAGGCTTATCGTTCTGCGGTCCGTTGTAAACGAGCTGCAGCTACTTGCAGACCAAGCTGATCCTGAGAAGCGATCGAGGGCGCGTCGAGGACTCGATGCTATCCGCGAGCTCCAAGATGCTCAGTTTGTAACAGTGAAGGTGGTTGAAGACGGCAAAATAGGATCCGGTGGTGTCGATGAAAGATTAATCGATATGGCACGGACAAAAGGCGGCTCAATCTGTACGATTGATTATAATCTCAACAAGGCAGCTACAGCTCTCGGTATACGTGTATTAAACATAAACGAGCTAGCGGGTAGTATCCGCATGGCATTCCTACCGGGCGAGACGATTAGCCTAACTCTGACGCAAAAAGGTCAATCTGCGACACAAGCCGTTGGGTATTTAGCCGATGGCACCATGGTTGTGGTTGACAAGGCATCGAATAAGATTGGTGAAACAGTCGAAATCGAATTTATCCGAAGTTTACAGACCGCCGCTGGTCGTATGATGTTTGCAAAGTTACGCGAAAAACAGTCCGCGGGCCATTCACCAGAAGCAAAGCCAACGGGTCGAAAAGTAGCTCGACCGTCACAAACCAAACTCGAAAAGACCACGACGTCTACTGCGAAGCAACCCAAAGCGACGAACACGAGTAGACGATCACGCCCACAAGCAGCCAATCTACAGAACAAGAAGAATTCTTTTCAGTCAAAAGAAGATAGCTTAATAGAACTTGTAAATAATCAGTAGCGTATGCTAGCCGCGGCCGCGACGGTTCGATACGGCGGTTCGAGTATCTTGCTGCTTATTGCTATTTCGCTGCGATGAAACAGGAGTGGCACAGTTGCCAGATCCGCTGTATGCCTGCGTAGCCGAATCGGTATAGTAGCCTCGGTCTGTGACTGTCGCTACAACGGTAGATGCACCTGAGAAGTTGAAGGTAGTTGAATACGTTCCGCTACTTGTTACGTTGAGGGATGCGACATTCGCGCCATTGACGCTTACGTCTAGTGTCTGCAGGTCATTCGTACCTTTGGATACTCGTATGCTGATCGAGTTGCCGTTTACGCATATACCATTGACGTCAGGCGCTGTATCGCCACACTTGTGAAAGTCATCGTCTTTTGATGCATCGTATCCATCGGGGGCTAAATACACGGTTGCTTTGGTTGTAGGGTCAGTTGTACGCGTGACCGTTAGTTCTGTCTTAGCGCCAGCCGGAGTACAGTCAGTTGCCTTTTTCTTAGAGACGCGGTCGAATACAAGCTTCACACCACTCTCGGACTTCGCCTTGTTGTACCACGAAGGGTACACTTCCTTGCCTATCTGCTGAATACCTTTTGGTGCTGTAAACCAATCGCCACCTTTTGCTTTACCCTCTGACTGATACAGCTGCGTTGCGAACGCCATGACTGGATCGAGAATGCGGGCTGGGATAGACGAGTTGCCGTTTGTAAGCGGCGTGGTATCCGGGTTACCGAGCCAGACCGAACCCGATAACGAAGGCGTGTAGCCTACGGTCCAAATATCTTTTGGCTTGCCATCTTTGTCACTGGTTCCAGTTTTAACTGCCATTTTAATCTTTGCAGCATCAAGAGTCGGTGTAATTGTTCGTCCGAACAGACCGAGCCTCGCAGATGAGTCACCCAAAATGTCTGTGACGACATAGGTCGATTGTGGGTCGAGAATTTTCTTTGATTCTGCCTTATATTGCTCTAATACCTCACCTGAACTATTGGTTACTTTAAGGACCGTACTTGTAGGCATGTACACACCGCCACGTGCTAATGATGCGATCGCATTCGTATGGTCAATCATACGTGTACCGCAACCACCGATTGCCGATGAAAGTCCGGCATCTTTTTCAACACCCTGGGTGCAGTAGTACTTATTACCCATTGCTCGTATCGACTTGAGGGTTGGTTCAACACCATTGACCTGCATAGCTTTGATTGCTGGAATGTTACGTGACAAAGCGAGTGAGTTTCGGAGGGTGATATTACCCTTGAAACCGTTATCAGCGTTCTTCGGCTTGTAACCTGCAATATTTATTGCGGTGTCAGATAATATCGACCCACTTCCAAAATTCTGGGCATCGGCACCTTTGTTCTCAAATAACTGCGCGAAGACGAGTGGCTTTATAGACGAGCCCGGCTGAATGAACGCCGCCGCAGCATTGTCCTGACCAAAGCCGTCATAGTTGAAATCGCGGCTTCCAAGCATGGCGATGATCTGTCCCGTCTTCACGTCTTCGATCGTTCCTGCACCGTTTGAGAAGTTTGCGATGCGTGGCTGCGAAGAGCTGAACATTTCATCCATCTCGGCTTGCAACTTATCTTGAACACGGATATCGAGCGTTGTTTTAACCACGAGGCCGCCACGTCCCACGGTGGCTTTCCCGAGTTTTTGTTCGAGCTCGCTTCGGACCATTTGTACGAAATGCGGTGCCTTGATGTTTTTGTACTGATCAGTTTCAAGTCGTATGGTGTCAAGAATCGCTACAGACTTTGCTTCATCCGCCTCTTCCTGAGTGATATATTTCTGTTCAACCATGTTATCGAGGACCCTATGTTGCCTGGCGATCAGTGCCTCATTTCCGGCCGTATTATAGGGGTTAAGCAGTCCTGGTTGATTTGGCACCGCTGCGAGAAGCGCAGATTGTGGCAGTGTTAGATCTTTGGCTTTAATGCCGAAGTACGCCTGAGCAGCTGACTCAATACCATTTCGCGGTCCTCCATACGGAGATTCATTTAAGTATAAGTCGAGGATCTGCTCCTTGTTATACATACGTTCAACTTCAATTGCGAGAATAACTTCTTTGATCTTTCGGGGAATACCACTCAGTCCACGCTCGCCGGCTTCATCGGCAAAGAATACTTGCTTCACAAGTTGCTGCGTCAGTGTCGAGCCACCTTGAGTCGTACCGTTACCCTGGGAGTTGCTGACTGCAGCACGAACAAGGCCCGTCGGGCTAATACCCTTGTGGCTATAGAAGTCTTTGTCTTCTATGGCGACGGTAGCTTGCTTCATTGTTTCGGCAATTTCGCTACCTTTGACCACCATCTTATAATTGCCGCCCCCTCTATCTTCCCAGAGTAGATTGTCATTTCTGTCGTAATACCTCGTTACGGTAGTTTGAACTCGTTTAGCAAGTTCAGACGGACGAATTTGATCAATGTCTTTTCGGAAGTATGCGAATAATCCACCTGCCAGGAGAACAACTGCCAGGGCACTGACACCTGCGATCTTGAGGGCAAACATTCCACCGCTGCGGCTGAACCAAAATTTCCAAACACGCTTCGGGTGCATACGATACAGTGCCCGTTTTACGGGATGCTTAGGGAGTGTTGCAAGATATTCAGCCTTCTTTCGGGCTAAGCGATCCTTTTTAGTTCGCCGGGCATGCGACAGGTTGGCATATACGTTCAATCGACGGTTTGGCTTCTTGGTCATCTATCAGCTATTCTTCCACACAGTTAGTAGGCTCATTATAGCACTAATGTTTGTCTGCTCTCTCGCTTTTTCGGTATACTTGCCTATAGATAGCTAAGTTGAATCAGAAAGAAAACTATGACTTTGTCCGAAGAGCTGGAATGGCGTGGATTCATAAACCAAACCACGCTCAAATCTATTGATGAATTGAATGAGCCCCGAACCTTTTATTGGGGCGTTGATCCTTCAGCCGATAGTATGACAATCGGAAACCTCGCCCCAGCTATGATGATCCGTCACTTCATCGACCATGGTCACAAAGCGATTTTGTTAGTTGGCGGTGCGACGGGCATGATTGGTGACCCAGATGGTAAAAAGCAGGAACGCGACCTCAAAACACTCGATGAGATCAGCCGGAACAAGTCCGCGATTGCAAATCAGTACCAAAACATCTTTGCTGGTCAGGACTTTGAAGTCGTTGATAACTATGATTGGTTTAAAGAAATCAATTACCTAGATTTCCTTCGTGACGTTGGTAAATACGCCAGTATGACGCAAATGCTTGACCGTGATTTCGTGCAAAACCGTATCGGTGAGGGCGGGGACGGCATTAGCTACGCCGAATTTAGTTACAGTTTAATCCAGGGCTACGATTTCCTGCATTTATTCCGAACAAAGGGCGCTACGATGCAAGTGGCAGGGGCAGACCAGTGGGGTAATTCAATTTCGGGCGTGCAACTCATCCGACGGATTGAAAATGCCGAAGCACACGTGTTTACTGCACCACTTATCGTAAATAAACAGACCGGTGTGAAATTCGGTAAGTCAGAAGGTGGAGCAATTTGGCTCGACGCAGAAAAGACGAGTCCGTACAAGTTTTTCCAGTTTTGGCTCAATGTTGACGACGAAACCGCTGAATCACTTATTAAGATATATACGTTACTCGACCGCGAAACAGTTGAAGCTGTTATTGCCTCACATAAGAACAATCCTGGCGATCGACTATTGCAGCGCAGGCTCGCACACGAAGTTACTACATTGATACACGGTAAAGATAGGTGCACATCAGTTGAATCAGTCACTGAGGTGTTATTTGGCACACGAGCTTTAGATGAGCTACAAGATCAAGAGCTCGATATGCTTGCGCTCGAAATACCGTGCGTAGGTCCGAACGATCTCGTCCAGGTTCTTATTGAGTCGAACGTCGCAAGTAGTAATGGCGACGCCCGGCGATTGATCGAAAGTGGCGCGGTAAGCGTAAACGGTCAAAAAGTCTTACAGCCAGCAGATATTGAATCTACTTCACTGGTAAAAAAAGGTAAGAACGGTTTCATCCTCGTTCGGTAGCTTGCTATACTAAAGGCTCGATAGCAAGGAGGAAATGATGCTTGAAGCCGTCAGGGCTAATGTATCGAAGGATGCAGCCACTAATATTGAGCGTTGGCTCAATGAACCGAAATACGCTGAATATAAAGCCGAGCTTGAGTCGCTTATTCTAGGCGAAGAGTGGAAGACACTCGAAGACTCGTTTTATACGACAATTGAATTTGGAACAGCTGGAATTCGGGGATCGACTGGTTTGGGATCGGCTCGCATATCAAGAGTCACGATTGGTGAGGCAACTCAGGCATTATGTGACTACATCGTTTCGCTCGATGATTCAGCTAAAGATGCTGGCATTGTGATCGCGCACGATACAAGACTGACGTCCGTAGAATTCGCTGAATTAGCTGCGAGCGTCTGCGCTGGAAACGGAGTCATGGCGTATATCTTTGACGGTTACCGATCGACACCTGAGCTTAGTTTCGCAGTTAGGTACTTAAAAGCTAGTGCCGGAATTGTTATCTCAGCGAGCCATAATCCACCGAGTGACAACGGCTTTAAGGCGTATCTAAGCGATGGTGCTCAGCTAGTATCGCCACATGACCAGGCGGTCACTGAATTGGTACGAAAGACTGAGGAGATACGTTCCTCCGAATTTTATGTAGGAGTCGAAATCGGGGATATCGACATTATCGGTAAAGAGGTAGATGAAGCATACATCAATGCAGTTGCATCTCAAGCCGTAGGCGAAGCACGTGACTTATCGATCGTGTACTCTCCCTTGCACGGTGCAGGTCAGCGCAACACAATACCGGTTCTTGAGGCGGCTGGATTTTCAATCTCAACGGTTGCCAGTCAGATGACGCCAGATGGGAACTTTCCAACCGTCGAAAATAATAAACCGAATCCTGAAGAGCGAGCCGCGAATGATCTTGCAGTGGCTCAAATGATGTCAACGGAAGCGGATATTGCGATTACCAATGACCCTGATGCGGACCGGATTGGGGTTATGGTGCGGCAAGGCGAAGAACCGAAGTATCTCAGCGGAAATCAGACCGCTGCGCTTGCCACAGAATTTGTTCTCTCGCAGGTAGCCCAAAAAGGAAATCTGACTAATCAGCATTACATCGCAAAGACTGTCGTGACAACCGATCTCATGGATGCGATCGCGAATCGCTACGGTGCGAAAGTATACGGCGACATGCTTATCGGTTTTAAATATATCGGCGAGCTGCTCCTGCAAAAAGAATCATCGAATGAAACATTCTTAATTGGTGCCGAGGAGAGCTACGGCATGCTGCTTGGTGACTATGCCCGCGACAAAGACGGTGCAGCCGGGGCACTTGTAATGGCCGAGTATGCGGCAGAACTCAGATCTCAGGGCATGACGCTGTATGACAAATTACTCACACTGTATAGTGAATACGGCATTTTTGCGGAACGGCTCGATACGATTGTCTGCCCAGGCGCCAAGGGCTTTGGGCAGATGCAGAGCATCATGGCAATGTTGCGTAGTCAGCCACCTAAAGCAGTCGGTAGTCACGAAGTAACGTCTGTCGTCGATTACCAAACGCTAACCCGAATGTATAGTGACGGTACGCAGGAATCAGTACCATGCTCGAGTACGGGTAATATGATTGTATTAGAATTTGGAGATCACCGTTGCCGTATCAGTGTTCGTCCGAGTGGTACTGAGCCAAAGCTTAAATTGTATGTGCAGTGGCACGAGCAAACCGAAGCGACAGAGCTGGCTCAGGTGGAGGAGTTATACCTAGATCTTCAAGACCGTCTCGAAGGCATATCGCGCGAGCTTGAGGGTATGTTGCTAAATACATGAATCTCACAACATCACTTGCAGCGATAAAGGGTGTTGGTCCAAAGACGGCCGATCAGCTTTCGTTGAGTGGACTTGAAACGGTGAAGGATCTTATATATTTCCTACCGAAACGACATGAAGATTTCTCGACCGTCGTGAATATATCGGATATATCACCAGGTAAACGAACCATTCGAGCCAAGTGCGAATCAATAACGACGAAAAATGTTCGTCGCGGCATAAAGGTAACAACGGCAACGCTAAACGACGGAACGGGAAAGTTACAAGCCGTCTGGTTTAACCAGGCGTACCGCGCGGCGCAGCTTAAAGACCCCACGCAGGAGTTTTTCTTTTCGGGCGAATTTGAGTTTAACTACAATAAGTACCAGCTTACAAACCCGAGTGCTGAAAAAGCCGAAGGGACGCAGATTAATACCGATAGACTTCTTCCGGTTTATCCAATGATAAAGGGTTTAAAAAGTCAGCTGGTGCGGAAGTTACTTTCAGAGATTCGACCACTTATCACGATGCTGCCCGATACACTACCGGCTGAAGTGACTGAGTCGCAAAAACTGGTTAGCCTTTCAGATGCGCTTCTCGGAATGCATTTTCCTACAGCGCCAGATGAAATTACACGAGCTCGTGAAAGACTCGCCTTCGAAGAACTCTTCGAGCTCCTCCTTGCTTCGCGTTTGAACAAGCAGGCCAACATGTCACTGAAAGGCTGGTCGATTCCATTCCAGTCATCGGTTGTTCAAACGTTTGTTGCTTCATTGCCGTTTGAACTTACGCCCGGCCAAAAACAGGCGGCTTGGGATATTCTGCAGGATATGGAAAAAGAAGTACCCATGAACAGGCTGGTACAAGGTGATGTAGGTGCCGGTAAGACGGTTGTTGCTGCACTTGCCGCTCGGCAAGCGGTTAGCGCCGGATATCAAGTAGCCTTGCTGGCACCAACCGAAATTTTGGCATCACAACACGCGAACACAATCGATACACTACTAAGGCCATATGGGATCAACGTGACGTTCCTCGCAGGAAGTGTCAAAGCAAAACACAGGCAACCGTTACTCGAAGAATTGAAATCCGGCCAGGCGCATGTGATTGTTGGTACGCACGCGTTATTTGAGCCGGCGGTACGGTTTCATAAACTCGGGCTGGTGGTAATTGATGAACAGCATCGATTCGGTGTTAATCAGCGTCAAAAGCTACTCGAAAAATCTGCACGTATGCCACACCTACTGGCAATGACTGCGACGCCAATTCCGCGGAGTCTAGCGCTCACCGTATATGGTGAGCTCGATGTATCTGTTATACGACAAAAGCCAGCTGATCGTCTCCCGATCATCACAAAAATTTGGTCACCAGTCAGCCGTAAGCAGTTATATGCGACGATTGATGCTGAAATTTCGAAAGGAAGACAGGCATATGTCGTATGTCGTTTGATCGATGACAATCCTGCAAACGAGGCGAAGAGTGTAGAAGCCGAATACCGAAAGCTTATGAATTCGGTATTCGGCCATAGACGCTTAGGCTTACTACACGGGCGCATGAAGCCTGATGAAAAAGAGCGGGCGATGAAGCAATTCGCGGAGCACAAGATTGATATTCTCGTAAGCACAACGGTAGTAGAAGTAGGAGTGGATGTGCCGAATGCAACTGTCATGTTGATTGAAGATGCAGAACAATATGGATTAAGTCAGCTGCACCAACTGCGAGGGAGAGTTGGTCGCTCATCGCATCAGAGCTATTGCTACCTGCTTACATCAGATACAAAGAAACCTTCTGAGCGTCTCCGTGAAGTTGAGCGATCGAATGACGGATTTTACCTCGCCGAGGTTGATCTAAAACTCCGCGGTCCCGGTGAGATATATGGCCGTGCCCAGCATGGTGCGTTGAACCTGCAGATTGCATCGCTTGCTGATACGCATCTTATTGCTGCTGCTCAAAAAGAAGCCGATCGGTTCGTCAGCAGCGGAGCAGACTTGATACAATACAAGCAGTTGTCAGCCAATGTCGACAGATATCAACGATTAACCACTTTGAACTAATATGTATGCATTCGGGCCGTTACCGCGGCAAAAACGTACTGGACGTGTGATTGGGACGCATCAAAAAATTGACCGTGTTGCAAGGCGGCATTTTTCGAAGTACATGCATACACTGCCATTTCCAACCATTCAAGAGATTCTTCATTTTGAAGGTAGTCGTGGTCCTGACGGTATAAAACTTAAAAGCCCAGGGAAAGATGAACCTTGGCACTTCATCGATCCGAAAAATCTTCGGCAGGATGACAAACTTTTAGGGGATGTATCGGACCATAGTCATAACTTGTCATTCGCAATTACGAGCGGTGATTCCACCCGAGCAGCATTTGAGGCCGCCTGGTTGGCACATGCAGTTACAGACGGTCTCACGCCTGCACACCACGAGCCACTAGACGAGCAACTTCGCGATATTAAGCACCAGGACGATCGTCGGCATAGCGTACGAAGTAAAATTGTTATGGCTGGAAACGGCTCACGCCGTCAGTTTATTCGCAATAACTGGCAGTACTGGGGAGCGAAAGGTATCATGACAACCCACACGCTTTTTGAGGCTGGGGTGGCGACAACCATTAAGCCGTTGCGATTCAAGGCAGCAGCGTCCATCGACCAGGACCTTATAGAGTTAAAAAAACGAGGATTTCAGGCAATGTATATCGATATGATCATGCACATTGACTCACTCGGAATGTATGAGCGGTATAAAAAAGAAGGATGGACTCAAACGCTAGCAAAGCAGACTACGAGAGAACTTATACCGACGATCATACGAGCGGTTGAATTAGCGTGGATCGAAGCCTACGTGCGTGCTGAGGATGCCTCAGTATGAACATTCGTGTCATCGCGGGTATATACGGCGGCCGTGTCCTCGACGCGCCCGATAGGCGCTCGACACATGCTATGAGTGAGCGCGCCCGAGGAGCCTTGTTTAATATCATCGGTCAAGAAATTGCAGGCGCTTCAGTGCTTGATGCATTCGCCGGATCCGGCTCACTCGGAATTGAAGCGATCAGCCGAGGTGCAGATAATGCGACATTTATTGAAAAAGACAGAATCGCTGCCAAGATCATCACGAACAATCTGTCTGCCCTACATATTGAAAATGCTAAGGTTATTAAAACAACCGTACATAACTGGATTGATACTTCTGAACCAGAAGGATTTGATATTATTTTTGTTGACCCACCATATCACGATCCTCAGTTTTCCACAGTTGCGCATTTGTTTGGGCTTCTCAAACCGAGCGCGCTTATGGTATTATCGCACCCAGGTAAGGGTGAGGTTCCTTCCAAGACCGGAGTTGTTGTGGTGGACAATCGTAGTTATGGAAACTTGAACTTCACCTTCTACCGCCGAGACGCCTGAAAGGGCGTCTTTTTGGCGCGGTAATAACTAAGCCAAAACAAAAAGACCTCAGGTGAGGTCGTTTTGTTTGGTACGCGAGAAAGGACTTGAACCTTCACGCCCGGAGGCACTAGCTCCTAAGGCTAGCGTGTCTACCAATTCCACCACTCGCGCGAATGTCATTACTATAGCAAAATAATCACTCTGTTTAAAGGGCCACATCCTGGGTTCCGCTTGTGCTATGATATACGTAAATATGGGACGACTGCTATGAATAAGATTGCACACTACCTTAATACGCATATGCTCGGCGAAGTTATCGTGTCACCACACGTGCTCGATGCATATTCGACTGATGCAAGTGTTTTGCACTATGAGCCCGACATGATTGCATATCCGAGGTCAACGAGTGATATCCGTAAGATTGCCAGGTTTTCGTGGCAGCTTGCAGATAAGGGGCACACATTACCACTTACTCCTCGTGGAGCCGGAACTGATACGACTGGTGCGGCAATTGGTAATGGCATGATCGTTGCAACTATGGCGCATATGAACCGTATATTTGAATATGATGTGGGCCAAAAGCTGGTTCGGCTGCAGCCTGGAACAACGATCAATGCACTGTCGAATGCACTCGCACTCCACGGCACTGCTGTTCCTGAACTACGATGGGACCACCAAATGGCGAGTATCGGCGGAAGCGTCGCCTCCCAGCGAAGCGCAATCGCGTATGTAGATCAGCTCGAGGTTGTGCTTGCGAACGGAGATGTCTTGCAGACAAAACGGCTTTCAAAGCGCGAGCTACTAAAGAAAAAAGGCCAGCAAAACTTCGAAGGTGAAATCTATCGGAGCGTTGATGGGCTTATCGAAGATAATCCTGATCTCCTCGATGACATGGTCCATGATGATGACCGCCTCGATCACGAAGGGTATGTCGGGTTGGAGCTTGTAAAAGAAAAAAACGGGTCATTCGACCTTACTCCGCTCTTTGTTGGAAGCCAGGGCAGTCTTGGAATCATATCGGAAATGATATTGAAGGCAGAATTTGCGAATCAAAGTCCTGCAATGGTAGTGGCGGCATTCTCTGAGCGAGCACACGCCCGCGACGCACTAGATGTCATCGACAAGGTCGACCCCTCCGCGGTTGAATATATCGACGGCAATTATTTCGAGGCTGCAAAGCTAGCGGGCAAGTCTTTCGTATTTTATGACGAAGCGAAAGAGCAATTTGGTTCTGTAGCTGCAGTGGTAACTATTACGATAAACGACTTCAATGAGCGAGTTCGCGCTAAAAAGATGAAGCGGCTTTTAGGTCAGCTTAAGCCACTCGGTGCGCATGTCGTGGCGGATAGTGACTACATTAACAGCGATCTGCGATCAATCAGCTCAGTAACGTATTGGTTACTTAACCCGGAGAAGCCGGATCTCTCATCACCACCGGTACTCGATGGGATGTTCGTGCCACTTGAACAGTTTGATGTGTTCACAACTGAACTGGATGCGATTATGAAGCATCACCACATCGCACTGGCGCTATACGGTCGCCCGCTTGATGAACTCTGGTACGTTCGTCCACTCATACGGATGGCGGCGGTTGCAGATAAGCAGAAGTTATTTAAGCTGACTGCCGAACTTTCGGCACTTGCAAAAAAGCACGGAGGCACACCATTCGGAGCAAGCGGTGACGGACGCTTAGGTGCGGGACTACGAATTGAATCGAATGACAAACATCAAATCTTCAAGAAACTAAAAGACATCTTTGACCCCCACGGCACGCTGAACCCAGGAGTCAAACATGACACGACTGCTCGTGACCTAGCGAGGCAGCTTCGCAGCTCCTATACAGCACCGTCTACCACTAGTCATTTGGCTAAATTTTAGCTATAATCGGCCAAGTACATGAGCACGAGTGGCGGAATTGGTAGACGCGCTAGCTTCAGGTGCTAGTGTCCTTCGGGACGTGGAGGTTCAAGTCCTCTCTCGTGTACCAGACTTATATGCGACCGATCCGGTCGTATTTTATTTGCTAAGATGTACTCATGGATCCACACACGGATAACCGAAATGTTACGGACGAGTTTAAGGGCAAGAGCGAAGATGAGATTATCGCCGAGCTTGACGCTCGTGGAGTGCAAGTTGAAATTGCGATTGAAAATACGCTCCGAGATTTTAATATGGGGTCAATTGTTCGGACAGCTAACGCATTCGGAATCCGTACTGTTCACGTCGTCGGACGCAAGCAATGGAATAAACGCGGCGCCATGATGACGGATAAATATCTCCACACCCAGTATCATGAGTCGTTCAGTGACCTTAGAACATACGCTAACTCTAAGCAGTATCGAATTGTCGCAGTTGATAACGTACCTGGTTCCATACCGCTCGAAGATTCTACGAAAGAATCGACTTCAATTCTCCTGTTTGGGCAAGAGGGTCCAGGGCTGAGCAAGGAAGCTTTACAAGAAGCAGACACTATAGTGGCTATCGAGCAATCGGGGAGTACGCGTTCACTAAATGTTGGAGTCGCAGCCGGCATTGCCATATATACGTGGCTACACTGATTTGACACAGGTTATCTTACGTAACATACTTAAAATATAACTAGCGAGGTATGTTCATGACCGAATCGTTACGCTCAGATGGGTCACACCCGGATGATCTCGCTGTCTTGCCTGTGAGTGGCTTTGAATCAGAAGGTCGTGAGCTCGAGCCCGCTGTCGTGGTTGAGCAGTTCCTCAATCAGTGCCAGCATACAAATGCTGGAACACGTGCGAATCTTGCGGAGTTTATCCTTGCTGCATTGAAAGAAACCCCGGAAAGTGACTGGGTAAAGATCTTACAGGCGCAAAAGGTGGTTCCAGAAGATGAAGATTATATTCGTCTCATGAAGGAAGACAAGATATATGAAGGTATATCTACGCTAAGCCACAGAACGCGACCAATGGTCGGGCACGGAAACGTCTTAGCACTCGAGAGAAAAGCCTTGATAGAGCTCATGGAGCTTCGAGCTGGCCAGTCGCTTGCAGCGGGCGATCCTTCAGCACTACAGCACCTTGATCAAAAATGGGGTGCCGTGATTGACAAGTTATTCAAAGGTTGGGAATCGATTCGTAACTAAGCGAGAATTGCAAAATATTCTGTTATCTAGGAAAATGACAGAGATGACATCTCTTTCGACAAATCCGTACAAAGGCACTCGGGACTACTACCCGGCTGATAAACGTATCCAAAACTACATCTTTAATGTCTGGGCAAAGGTAGCTCATCGGTTTGGATATGAGGAATATGCAGCACCATTATTAGAGCCTATCGAAGTATATGCTGCGAAGAGTGGCCAGGAATTAGTTGGTGAGCAGACCTATCGATTTGTTGACCGAGGCGACCGCGAAGTGGTGATACGGCCAGAGATGACACCGAGCATTAGTCGTATGGTCGCAGCTAAACGTCAGGAGCTGGCATACCCGGCAAGACTCTTTAGTATTGCGAATTTCATGCGATATGAGCGTCCTCAGAGAGGTAGGGAGCGTGAATTCTGGCAACTAAATGTTGACATCTTTGGTGCTGACGGAGCTTTAGCAGAGGCCGAGATCATTACACTCGGATTCGAAATGATGAAATCATTTGGTGCGAAGCCAGATATGTACAGTATTAAGATTAATAGTCGCAGTGTCATAGATGTAATGATGCACGACTACTTAGGCCTAGATCCAATTCAAGCCCCACTCATGGTTAAGTTATTTGATCGAAAAAGTAAGATTTCAAACGAAGAGTTTCGAGACCAGGCGATTGAAATTTTCGGCAATGAAGCAGCAAAAGATGGATTATCAAAAATCGCTCAACTGCTGGTTGCAAAAGGTGTCGAAGATATGCCAAAGCAGATCGCTGACACGCCAGCTGTCGAAGAGTTAAAGCAGCTATTCAAGGTTCTCCACGATAGAGGCATCACGAACGCCCAGTTCGACATTACCCTCATGCGCGGCTTTGACTACTACACAGGTACTGTATTTGAGTTCTTCGATAATCATCCTGATAATAACAGGGCAATGTTTGGCGGCGGACGCTATGACGGACTCGTGGGACTGTTTGGTGCGGAGCCGCTCAGTGCCGTAGGGATGGCGCCAGGGCTCACTATGACGGAGGTATTCCTAGAAAGTCATGGCCTTATGCCTGACCTGGCTTCCACGACACAGGTGTACATTGCCGTATTAGGTGAAGATACACTCCAGGGCGCTTCAAAGCTCGCAGACCGGCTTCGTGAAGAGGAAGTAAATGTCGAGCTAGACATTACGGGTCGGAAGATTGATAAGCAGATTAAAACGGCAGTGAAAAAACAAATTCCGTATGTTTTATTCGTAGGAGAGAATGAGCTCAAGTCTGAAAAGTATAACTTGAAGGACACGCATACTGGCGAAGAGGAGTCTCTTAGTTTTGAACGAACGGTGAGTCGTATCAAAGATCGTCGTCGCAAATACTCAGCCGACGATGACGAGTTGTTCGATTAGCCTGTCTGTTCAATCTGTTCTACATCTGTTATAGTTGGTCTTTGTATGAAGACTCTTGTAGAAAATATCTCACCCACCAAAGTAAAAGTAACTATCACACTCGGTAAAGAAGAGCTCGATGCTGCCGAACAGGTAGCACTTACAAAACTCGCATCCAGCGTCAAAGTGCCAGGCTTCCGTAAAGGCAAAGTGCCGGCAAGCGTGGCTGCAAAACACGTCGATCCAAACCTGCTTGCCCAGCAAACTGCCGATGACGCCTTAAGCAAAGCAGTAGCTGAAGCGTTTTTAGCCGAAAACATTCAAGCGCTTGATCGACCGGAAGTTGAATTGAAAAAATTTGTTCCAGGTAGCGAAATGGAGTTCACGGCCGAGGCTGAAATACTTCCTAAGATAACACTTGGTAACTACAAAAAACTCGGTGTTAAGAAGCAGACAACATCTGTGACTGATGCGGATGTTGACGAGATTCTTGAACGGATGCGCGACGGTATGAGCGAGAAAAAAGATGTTACTCGTGCCGCAAAGGATGGCGACGAAGTTACAATTGATTTTGTCGGTAAAAAAGATGATGTCGCTTTTGACGGCGGAACCGCGCAGAACTACGACTTAAAGCTTGGCTCAAATTCATTTATCCCCGGATTCGAAGAAGGTATTGTTGGCAAAAAGATTGGCGATACATTTGATCTCGACCTGGCCTTTCCTAAGGAATATCACGTTGCCGATTTAGCCGGTCAAAACGTCGTGTTCACGACCATGCTTAAAAAGGTTAAAGAACTGGTAAAGCCTAAACTCGATGACGCCTTCGCGAAAAAAGCTGACAGTCGATTGTCTACTCTCAAAGAACTTCGTGATGACATTCGTAAAGAATTAACTGCTCAAAAAGAGCGAGAAGATACTGACGCATTCAAAGACGCGTTAGTGGGAAAGCTGCTTGAGATATCAGAAGTCCCAGTTCCGAAAATCCTTCTTGACGACCAAGTTCGTAGCATCGAACAAGATATGACGCAGAACCTGATGTATCAGGGCCTCACAATCGAACAGTATGTCCTAAATCAAAAGTATAAGGACCAGGACGACTGGCGCGAAAAAGAAGTAATTCCTGCCGCTGAGAAACGCGTAAAAGCTGGCCTCGTGCTGGCAGAGCTTTCCAAGGTAGAAAAAGTTGAAGCATCGGCGGACGAACTAGCTGAGCACATCAACTTATATAAGACTCAGTACGCAAACAACCCAGAAATGGTAAAGCGCTTCGATGAACCTGAAGCACAGCGCGATATAGCCAATCGTCTTCTGACTGAAAAAACCGTCGATCGATTGGTAGAGCTTAATAGCAAATAAAAAATGGTGAGCATGAAAGCTCACCAAGACCACGGTCATCGATGCACGTGGTCGTATCGTCGCAAGACTTACCGATCGAGTAGCCGACTGAGCGGCGACCTTTGCCAGAGGAATCTGACGAAGAATCCCATCGCGAATCCTGCGAAGATCGATGCGATCATCAAAGTGACGATCACAAGAACGTAGTCGCCGGGTCCAAGCAGCAGATTGAGCATCTCGCGATATGGCTGAAATAGCCATCCGACATAGTTCGTGCCGGTCCAGGTCTCACGTGTTGCTGCGACACCGATGGTTACTGAGTAGAAGCAGAAGATCCCAATGATCCACAGCAGGTAATACCGGCTGGGAACGAGACGCTTGAGGTACTTGTTCATTGCAGCTCCAAATGTTGAAGAACGATACATACATAACTATATCATAAATACATAAATTAATCAACTTTACTCACATTGGCACTCGCATTGCGTGAGTGCTAGTTGGTGGTATATACTTAATATATGAATCCAACCAGCTATCTTGTTCCAACAGTCATCGAAAGTTCAGCACAGGGCGAACGCGCATTCGATATATATTCAAGACTACTTAAAGAACGAATTATATTCCTAGGTGAAGGCGTCAATGAACATACAGCGAATCTCGTTGTCGCTCAGCTGCTTCATCTCGCATACGAAGACCCTAAGAAGGATATCTCCTTATATATAAATAGTCCGGGCGGTAGCGTATATGACGGTTTAGCTATATACGACACCATGCAGTTTATTAAGCCTGATGTCGCAACGTATGGCATTGGCTTACAGGCAAGCATGGGTGCATTCCTGCTTTCGAGCGGTGCAAAAGGCAAACGCTACGCACTGCCAAATTCTCGGATCATGATTCACCAGCCTTCAAGCGGAACACAAGGCAAGATTAGCGATCAGGAAATCACACTTCGAGAGGGCATCTATCTAAAAAAGCGCCTCAATGAGATCCTTGCAAAAAATACCGGTCAAAAACTTTCTAAGATTGAAAAAGATGTCGATCGGGATTTCTGGATGAGTGCAGACGAGTCTGTGAAATACGGTATCGTTGATAAAGTCGTTAAGAGCGCATAAATAGCATGGGATACTCACTGTTTGAATTTGGTGCCGATACCACTCATGCAGACGCTAGTGAATTCCGTAACGTCCAGCGTAATGACTATCGAAGGATCGGTATATCCGATTCAGATGCGAAGAAAATGGCATTTCACGAAGATGGTAGGGGTGTTGAATCAATGCTTGCGGCGCTTCGTAACGGGGAGCCTCGGTACTTTGGCTTAAAAGACGGTAATTCATTAGCAGCCGTTGCATGCCTATCAGATTGGCTATATGGCGATGCAGCACCATATCAACCAGAGATCATCACAAGACTCGCGAAACTTCGGCATAGGATTGGTAGTAGACTCGGTGTCAATGCCGTTCGCGATTCCGGCCTTGCAGCTTTCGGTGTGGTAGATGACAGATTCTATCAAGAAGAAGCGGCGGAGTTACTCGACTATGTTATGGAAGAAGCAAATGGCAAGCAGAGTAGGTATTTGTACGCGGCAGCAGATACTCAGGATGATGAGTTCATTGAGGCCTTTAATAATAAAGGTGCGAAAATGGCAAAGGGTAAAATTGAGTTAGTTGACGTGCACGGTGTAGAGCGTTTATATGGTCTTATGCGCGCAGAGGTTCGCTAAATACGTTGACATTTAGAGATACATTACGCATACTAATACGTAATGAAGGTTGAATAAGCTGCGGCTAGTAACACGCACGCCATTGGCGAGGCGTTTTTGCGTGTTTAGAGCAGTTTAGTAATACTTCGGGCGCCGTTACACTTATCAACCACTAATCTCATGCGAGGAGATGCACCTATGGCTACGAGCAAGCCAGTAGTAAACAACGCGCGTGTTTTCTTTACGAAGGATGACACCGCACTCCCGCTCCCGAACTTAATGGCTCACCAGAAAGACTCTTGGCGTGAATTCGTCGAGACTGGTCTGAGTGAGATTTTCGCGGAGCTTAACCCAATCGAAGACTATACCGGTCAGAAACTCGAGCTTCGGTTCGGTAAATATGAGTTTCACGAGCCAAAGAATACCGAAAGTTTTGCGAAAGAAAACAACATCACGTTCGATGCGCCGCTTCATGCCACCGTCGAACTTACCAACAAGGTAACTGGTGAAGTTAAAGAACAAGAGATCTACCTAGGTGACTACCCATGGATGACTGA
>DJJF01000023.1 GCA_002434005.1 Candidatus Saccharibacteria bacterium UBA6575
ACCAGTATTTCCGTCATGGTTAACTCTGGTGCTCGTGGTGATATCTCGAACGTGAAGCTTGCCAGTGCCATGATCGGTATTCAGGTAGACGCGACCAACCGCGAAATTGAGCTGCCGATCCGGAGCAGTTTCCGCGAAGGTCTTTCAAGCCTAGAAGCCTTCATTGCAACACGAGGTGCCCGTAAGGGACTTATCGACACGGCTCTTAAGACTGCTGACTCAGGATATTTGACTCGACGTCTCGTCGACGTTTCGCAAGATGTCTTCACGGTAGAAGATGAAGCTGGTGACGACGAAGGATTCGCAATTTACCGCGCCGAAAGCGATCAAACTATGATCGACTTCTCGAACCGTCTGTTCGGACGTTTCGCCGCCGAAGATGTAGCCGGTCACGTTAAGAAAGACGAGCTCATTACCCGAGCAGTCGCGAACGCAATTGAAGATGACAAGTCAATTGAATCAGTTAAGATCCAGAGCGTACTGTCTACCAAGAACCTTCGGGGTATTCCACAGAAGAGTTATGGTATCGACATGGCGACCTCGTTTCAGAAACACGCCGCGATACCCGCTGGTGTTATCGCGGCGCAGTCCGTTGGTGAGCCTGGTACGCAGCTGACACTTCGAACTTTCCACGCATCTGGTGTAGCCGGTGGTGACATTACGCAGGGTCTCCCGCGTGTTGAAGAGCTGTTTGAGGCTCGTCAGCCAAAGGGTCAAGCGTACGTTACTGAAGTAACGGGACTGGTAGACGTATGGGAAGACGGCTCGCACTATGTCGTGCAAGTCACTCCTGAGGCCGGACACGTTGAGCGCTTGCCACTTGAAGGCCGTACGGTCAACGTTAAGGCAGGTTCTAACGTGAAGGTAGGTGATGTACTTGCTACCGCTGAAGGTGAAGCAAAGCCGCTCGTCGCACCGTTTGACGGAGTTATCGAAGTTGCTGAAGATACGCTTGTTATCGCAGCTAACGCGAGTGCACCTGTCCGCTATGAAATACCTGGTACGACGCAGCTCGTCGTAAAGGCAGGCGATAACGTAGAATCAGGTGATCGCCTAACGATTGGTTCGTTGAATCTTCACCAGCTCATGATGCTGAAAGGTACTGAGGCAACTCAGCGCTACATCATCAACGAAGTGCTCCGTATCTACGCAGCACAGGGTCAGGATGTCGCCGATAAGCACCTTGAGATCATCGTTCGACAGATGTTTAGCCGTGTCCAGGTTGAGGATCCAGGTGACTCAAGCTTCGTGACGGGTGATATCGTTTCTAAGGCAGCGGTTGTTGACGCAAACGAGCAGCTTGCCCAAGAAGGTAAATCACTTGTGCAGTACACCCAGCTCCTTCTTGGTATCACCAAGGTAAGTATCTGGAGCGATAGCTGGCTTTCAGCTGCGTCCTTCCAGGACACGACACGCGTGCTTATTAGCGCCGCAACGAGTGGCCGTGCCGACCGCCTAAACGGACTGAAAGAAAACGTCATTATCGGACGTAAGATTCCAGTCGGAACAGGTGTGGAAGAGCCGAACGAAGACTTCGACGCCGTTGTCGAAGACGCCGAACTAGCAGCCTAGTTCTAACCAAATAGTATAGAGCCTCGTAAGGGGCTCTTTACTTTATATTAATTTAATGCTATAGTAACAATATGAAGCTTATGGAGATCGTAGGCAGCACGTTTCCGACAGAGGAGGACACCATGGTGATCCGCAGAGCAGAGATTGATATCAACGGCACACTGGACCAGGATGTCACGAAGACGGTGGCACAAGTCACCGATGAGATCATCAAGAGGATGAAGAGCAACATACGAGCTTCCAGCTGGAAGCTCACGACGTCGGTCGCGCCTGGAGCAACCGACCGAAGCTCGCAGATGTACGGCAAGATCAAGGTCGGTATCGAATACGACCCCGATGTACCAGGACAGGATGCTCTGGCCTCGCAGGCTGAGCAGGACCTTCGGAACATCGCGCAGAATGCTGTCTCCAAGATCAACACCGCACCGGGTGGCCTGCGATCCGTCTGACCAGCCCGCCCAACCACAGGTAGAGCCCGCTCCCTATGGGGCGGGCTTTACCATTGGACATTTTAAAATTGAAATGCTATAGTAGCTCTTAAGAGTTTCATCTTTCCTTTAGCAAGAAAGACAAAGACGATTCTGGCGCAACGCTGAACGGGCCAATCGTAACGAATAATCAGATTAACTATGGGAGTTTGCATTTCATATGCCAACAATCAACCAATTGGTTCGAAAGCCTCGTAAGACGGCACTCAAGAAATCCAAGAGCCCAGCTCTTGGTACGATTCATAACGCCCTGAAGACGCGTTATTATCAGCAGAACGCTCCACTCATGCGTGGGGTATGTATCAAAGTAACAACCAAGACTCCAAAAAAGCCAAACTCGGCGCTTCGTAAGGTTGCTCGTGTTCGTTTAACGAACAAGCAAGAAGTTTGGGCGTACATTGGTGGTGAAGGTCACAACCTACAAGAACACGCTGTTGTGCTCGTTCGCGGCGGTCGTGTGCCTGACCTTCCTGGTGTGCGATACCACATCGTTCGTGGCGCACTCGACCTTCAAGGCGTTCAAAAACGCCAGCAGGGCCGTTCAAAGTACGGTACGAAGAAGGAGAAGAATTAATGCCACGTAAGGTTACCAAGAAACTACAGCGTGAATTGAAGCCTGATCGTAAGTACCAAAGCGTGCTTGTACAGCGCTTGATCAACAAGAGTATGCTCGACGGTAAGAAACTAGTTGCGGAGCGTGCAGTATATGCCGCATTAGAGCAAGCAGCAAAGAAGCTAGAAAGCGAAGACCCGCTGGAAGTGTTCGAAAAAGCACTAAAGAACCTTACACCTAATTTCGAAGTTAAAAGTCGCCGAGTTGGTGGTGCGAACTACCAAATTCCATTCCCAATCCAGGGACATCGCCAACTGCACTACTCGTTTAGCTGGCTTGTACAGTCTGCACGAGCTCGTAGCGGCATGCCATACGAGAAACGCCTTGCAGCTGAAATCGTAGACGCCTACAATGAAGCTGGAGCAGCGTTCAAGAAGAAGGAAGACACGCACAAGATGGCAGAAGCCAACCGTGCATTCGCTCACTTCGCTCGAGGATAATAGTACATGCGATATGAACAGCTCTTTCCGCCGCGTCCAAGCCGGGAGGAGCTGTTTTGTATTGCAGAAAAGTGGCTTGAAGGATCTAATAGCACTAATCTTAGAGAGCCTGAGCCCGTTCGCGAAGGAATTATGCGATCGGCCGTATCACCAATTGGCATGTCTGCGCTTAGCGGTGAACTGATCAGTCGATTTGCGTCTAATTATCTCCAAGACCGTCGTGAATCTCTGCGGCGAGAAGAAAACAGGCGGCTACTCGAAATTGAACTTTTATGTAGAGACCTGAGTGTCTTTAAAGATATCGATCAACTGGCTCGTCATATCGTGTCTCACGAACGTCCATAGGAGTGTAGCGAGTCAGGGGTTGGAGTTACTATAGGGGTATTTTAAACCAGTCTGACCGGCCATGATGTCTCGAACGGATACTTTCTGGCGCTACTTTTAAGGCAAGAAGCCCGGCCAGAATAATCGCAAACCCGCACATGATACTTGGTATGGCGGCTGTAGTCTCGTTCCATAAAAGCGTAATAGTAGTAGTAGGCACAAGTAAAGATAAGTAGCCAGCCATGAGTGCGTACAATGCGCTACGTCGGTGCACGTCCAGAGTCTTAGCCCACTTGAATGTTAAAAGCGTACCAACGAATAGCCAACCATAGTAGTACAGCGTATAAGGAATCGTCGAACCGTCGGCGGTATCGAATGTCACATAGTTCGCATAGCATGTATGACCCGAAATCGCCTGCGTCGCGAAAACGAAATAAGCCAGAAACACTGCACACGACGCGTATGCGAATGCAACAACTGCGCCCGGCTTTTTATCTGCAAGTAGGTAAGCGAGGTGAATTCCCAGCGGTGGCAGTAGCGTAATCGCGCCGTACCCAATCCTTGACCACACGCCACCTTCAAGCGCTAATCCACCACAAAGTAAAAATTCTGTTCCCTGAAACACTGCTAAAAGCCCAAGTAGCGATACGATCAGGCGAGTAATTGGGGTGAATGTATAGCGCCATAGGATGTAGGCGGCAAAAACAATCTCTATCGCAAAAGTTGCTAGCATGACGGGTGGTGAGAAGCAGTATAGATTCGTACTATGAGACTTCATATTGAAAGGATTATAACAGTTCATGCTTGCGCAGAGGAACTGAACCAGAATATAGTCTGAACTAGCATGTCAACTGAGCCAACTCGATTAACCGAACCATATAATCTTTTCGAAGAGTTTGATGGCACGCGCATAGATCCAATGCTGACTCAAATATTTGATAAGATGCGAACCTACAGCCAGCTGCTTCAGGAGGAGTTTATCGGGTCTGCTCAGATAAATGAAATCATGAACGAAATTGATGATGAGTGGCGGCAACTTTTACACAAACCTACCCGGGTCACTGGCATTATTTCTTTTAGAATTCCTGCTTCACCAGGAATCGATACACAAACAATTGTTGATTTTTATGATGACGTCGAAATGGAGTTCGGCGGAGTTCTGCCGGTACACGAAGATTCGCAGTTTATTCCCGACGCAGATGGTGATGACGCAACCATCTATAAATATACTCTAGCGCTTCGGTTCATACGTTGGGCTAAGGCACTCGACGGCACGTCCGTAAAGCTTGAAGGGATTGCCTCGCTCGACGACATTACATCCATTGAGTTTCCAGAAGCAATGTCTAACGAGCGTGCGAATAATTGGTTAGCATATTATCACCCAGATGAACAGGGGGATATTGATGTCGCACTGCTTAACCCAGGCAAAGAAGAGTGCGAGACGTTGATGCAGCTAGAAGGTATCAGCATCAACATGAACACAGCCCACAAAGGTGACGAGGCTCAAATTCAGCGTTCAACTCGAGCTCTTGAAATGTATACAAATCGTCTTATTATGTTCGATCGCGATGCACCGTATCTTATTGAGGTAGAGGGCTATGCGTGGGATCCAACTGGTGATGTCGGCAATGAAAAAGCATATGTGCAAGGTAAGACTATGGCTTCACTCGACAGAATTGTCTGGCTTCCCACGATTGACGATAGTGGACAAATTGTACCCCATGTTAGCGCACGGTTTTTAAATGAGAATAAAGATAGACCGGCGACACCTATGCAGGTGCCACTTTCAGTTATCATATCGCTGACCTCGTGTAGGTACGATTACTTCTTTGGATATAACACCGACGACTCTGGTAAATAGGTACGAAATCTGCTAAAATAACAGGGAAGCGCTATTTTTTATGGCAA
>DJJF01000015.1:0-898 GCA_002434005.1 Candidatus Saccharibacteria bacterium UBA6575
TTAACAATTCGGTTCTAGCTATACACAGCTCAACGTTGCATCGCAGCACAACCTCTTTACCCATCGTGGGGGCGAGGTCAATCCGTAACTACGATCCTTCTGAAGGAGGATGAGACATGGAGTCTCAGAAGAACGAGAAGCCGCACCGCGGCTTCCTCAGGCGTGCCATCGTGCACGCGGTGACGCTCATCGTCGGCGTCGGCCTGGCCGTCGTCGGTCTGGCAGCACCGTCGAGCGCGCACCACAACACCATCACCGGTTCCGTCTCCTGCAAGCAGGGCGGCGGCTGGGAGGTGGCGTGGGCCGTCGAGAACAGCGAGACCCGCACCGAGACGATCACGGCATCCAACCGTGCGGTCGTTCCGGTCGGTACGCAGCTGACCTCGCGTCAGGTTCGTACGTTCAAGGAGAGCTTCACCTCGAAGCCGTCCGGCGACGTCACCCTGACGCTGTCGTCGAAGTGGACCAACGGCGTGACCGCCACCAACAGCGGCACGGTCAAGAAGTCCTCCTTCACCGACAACTGCACCCCGGAAGAGCCCAAGGTCACGATCTGCCACCGTACGGCGAGCTACAGCAACCCGTACGAGGTGATCACCGTGGCCCGCTCGGCCGTGGACGGCGTCGGTCAGGGAGACCACTACCTGGAGCACCGAGGTCCGATCTTCTACCCGAGCATCCCGCAGCACACCGAGTGGGGCGACATCATCCCACCGGTCGCGGGCGCTCACAACGGGTACAACTGGACCCCGGAGGGCCAGGCCGTCTACAAGAACGGCTGCAAGGTTCCGGATGCCAAGGATGCCACCGCTTCGGTGACGGTGTCCCCGGCCACCTGTGACACTTCCGGCACCGCTTCGGTGACGGGTGTGAAGTTCGCGACGCTCGTGGGCACGCT
>DJJF01000015.1:1003-45111 GCA_002434005.1 Candidatus Saccharibacteria bacterium UBA6575
ACACGTCCCAGGCCTGCTGGCCGAAGGACGCAGCCGCCAACGTGACCGTGACGCCGCCGACGTGCGACGCGGCGGGGACGGCTTCGGTGACGGGTCTGCAGAACGCGACGCTCGTGGGCACGCTCGACCAGTCGGTCGGCACCCACGTCGCGACGTTCAAGGCCGAGCCCGGCCACCTGTTCGCCAACGGCAGCGACACCCTCCAGGTGTCGTACACGGTGGCGCCGAAGGACACATCCAAGTGTGAGGTCGTGAACCCCGTCAACCCGGAGGTCCAGCAGAGCACGTGCGTGGACGGCAAGCCGACCACACCCATGCTCACGCTGGCGTCCACCGAGGGCATCGCCTACACCGTGTCGGCCCAGGCTCCCTACGGCCCGGGTCAGACGGTCGTGGTGACCGCCACCTGGGACGCGACCCACAACCAGCCGGCGAACCTGCCGGCCGGGTGGACCAAGACGTCGGCCAACGCGGCGACGTACAAGGTCACGTTCGCGAAGCCGGATTGCACCGTGACCGTCCAGCCGCCGACCATCCCGGTCGTCGACGAGTGCGGTCCGAACAACGCCCACTACGGGGCGGTCCCCACCGGTCCCTGGACCTCGGTGACCAACTCTGACGGCAGCGTCACGGTCACGGCCAACCCTGGGAACACCTTCCCGAACGGTCAGTCCGTCACCTACCCGGCGCAGGTCGACTCGAACGTGCCGTGCCCGGTGCCGCCGACGCCGCCCACCCCGACGTGCCCCGACGGCACGCCGTGGACGGACAGCAACCACAACGGCATGCCGGACGAGTGCGTGGAGATCATCCCGCCGGTCCAGCTGACGGTGGTCAAGGGCGGTGCTGACATGCAGGACAAGTGCGGCACGGCCGGTGACATGTACATCGTCAAGCGCGACAAGGGCATCGTCTACACGGCCAACGGCAAGCGTGTCCGCGAGGGCAAGTGGCTGCCGACCAAGGGTGCCAAGACGGTCGTCGTCAAGGCCAAGGCCGCGTCCAAGAAGTACGTGCTGAAGCAGGGCTCGAAGACCATCTGGGTGTTCGGGTTCTCCACCAAGCCGTGCAAGCAGAAGCCCGACGAGCCGGTCCACACCGGTGCCAAGACGGCTTCGGCCAAGGTGCTCGGTCGGTTCAACCGCATGGTGGCATGAACGGGCGCCTTCGGGCGCTCATCGCAGCAGTGTCCGTCGTGCTCGGCTTCCTCGTATGGGGAGCCGGGCCGGCGGACGCCGCTCCGGAGCGCATCACGGCACCAGCAACCGGGCTGAACGCTCCGGTTGTCTATGTCGAAGCGCCGGCGGGTGACCTTGGTGTCAGGGATAACCTCCACGTGGTCTACGCGTGGAAACATGGTGATCCTCCCTGTGACGCCAGCGGCTCCACCGTGTATGCCGGCCATGCCTGGCGTGCCGGCAACGGTGTCGCTGATCACTGGGGTCGCTTCAAGCCTGGAGACAGAATCCGGGTAGGTGGCTGTGCGTTCAAGGTGACTCACAAGGAGTACTGGGGAGCAGACCGGGGAATCGGTCCGCTTTCCAGCCAGACTGGGCCACCGCGAATCGCACTGATCACCTGCAAGGCTGACGACTACTCCAAGCGGACGGTCGTCTTCGCCCGCAAGGTCGGCAGTAACGCGCCGAAGCACTGGCGACACAGCAGAGCCGAAGAGCCGCCCCGGGGAGGGAGATCTCCATAGGGGCAACGGGTCGTGACCCTCCACACAAGGATTCAGTTCCGAGTGTGGAGGGGCACGGCCTTTTTCATTTTCTGAAGATATTGAAATTATTATTAATTTATGTTATAATGTTGTAATTATGGAACGGCGACCTTCGTTTGTACGGAACGCGAACCTACGTCGTATCGGCGTAAGTGCACTATTTGGGACCAGCATGATACTACCGGCAGCGGTAGCGAGCGGCGGTGAAGCGCCTATGGTTGAAAAGCCGATAAAAACTTCGCTTGCCGATCAGCCGGGCTGGAAACTTGCTGCGCATGAAGACTTTAGCGGCGACATAGAAGGTTGGGAAGTCATCAGTGCCGACCCCTCGAAGGGTCCGCGCTACGCTCAGTACGAACCGCAAAACGTGGTATTCACCGGCGACTCAGTCGATATTACCAGCTATCGCCACTGCGGAGTCGAGCCAACAATTCAGAACCGCCAGACCGCTCCATGCCCGGAAGGCGTACCGACGCTTTACACATCGGGGCGTATCGAGCAGATCGATCATACTATCAAAGGTGACTTTAAGGTGTTCATCAAAGCCAAGATGACCGTCGATAAGAACGAACTACTTGGTACCCGGTACGAGCTATGGGCAAATAATCTGACGAAGTACCCGGACACTCGTAACCTTGGCTACTGTATTGAGGGTACGAGGCCGAATGGTGAGTTCGATCCGGCTGAGATATTCAACACCAAATTCGCTACCGCCAATAACATCGCCCACTGTGAGGACGGTAAGCTATACGATGTGCCCCGAAAGCTCCGCATGCCAGAAGGCTGGCTTAAGAAAACAGTGCGACTAACAGCGACCCGTGTGAACGGAAAGATGGAATTCGAGATCAACGGGGAAGCGCTGCCGCTGCGTTCGGACAGCGATAGGACTGTCGATCGACTTCGTGACTTCAAGGGAGTATCGTGGGATGAATTCAACGAGGTGCAGGATCTACCATACGGCATGATATTTTCGACGGCAGTTAACACGTTCGCGGATTCAAAAAACTTTCGGCCTGTCGATGACGATGAACCGTACAAACCACATACTCTTAGCATCCAAGACATGAAGCTATATACACGCTAGCTATTGACAAATAATACTGTTTATGCTAATATAAATAGATTGCGCATGATACCTTTTGGTCCTCAGGCGTAACGTCCCAGTGCATCCGCGCTGGTGATACATCTCCGCTTCATCTTGTATGAGAGGAACCTTCCCCATGAAGAATCTGTTTGCGGCTTCCGCATTGATCATCGGTCTGCTCTTCGGAGTCACCCCGAGCGTAAGCGCTCAGGCAGGCGACCCCGACGTCTCGTCGACGCAGGCGTACGCCGACCCGGCCGTGCAGAACGTGCGGGTCACCAAGTACAAGCGCGGCATCAACCGCGCGTGCCCCCAGGGCAGCGACAAGATGTTCATCCTGGACGTCACCATGAGTGACGACTCGGTGGGCACGTTCGTCGACAGCGACGACGCGTTCGCGGTGATCACGCTGCGCAGCGGCCTGCCGGTGATCGACACCGACATGTTCCTGAACGCGCTCGACGGGCTTCGGACCGCCAGCTACTACCTGTACACCGACAACCGGCGTGCCCAGGTGCGCAAGAATCCGGCCTGGAACAGCGTGACGGTCAAGGGCTCCAGCCCTGACGTCAAGCTCACGGCCAGCCTGCGCAAGGACTGCCAGGAGTACATCGAAGAGCAGTGATGAAGTGGAGATCAGGGTGTGAGTGTATCGATTCGTCGATCCATACTTACACCCTTTTCTCATGCCCGGATTTTGACACGCTCTAGCGTAAGAGGTATGATAGAGGCAAGCTAAATGCTCAAACAAAAAGGTATAAAACCAGGTGGACCAATTCCAATTCAATCAGGATACTGATTCCCGACGTGGCTGGGCGCACAAGTTGCTATTCATCGGCATTACGTTCGGTGTGATCATCGTGGTTGGAATTGGCGTGTTCGCGTACACGTCACAGCTGCCTGTCGATACGAAAGGCAGCGATGTAAAGGGCGGCGGTGCAAGCACCGACACCGGCTCGCGTGATGATTCCGATACTGACACGAGCCAATCTACCGATGAAACGTCGACGGAAGATTCATCGGATGGCAATTGGTTCAGCTGGCTCTTTGGAAAACATAGCATCGCCGCAAAGGTCACTAGTTCTTCCGGGCTAAAAGGTTCAGTGCAGTACCTGAACGTACTCGCCAGCCTTACACCAAGCGAAGGTGCATCATTCGAGCCGACATCGCTACGTCTTAAACTTGTCTCAAATCCGCGAGCCGGATCGGTACTAAGTGCCGACAAGCGAAATGTTACGGCACCAGGAGAAGGTACGTATTCCGCACTAGATAATGGCATCATCCGATTTACCCCTACGGCTCAATTTGTTGGCCAGGCACGGGGAGTAGGTTTTACCGTGACAGACACGGCCGGCGTAACGTTTACGAGTAGCTACATACCTGTCGTGAATGACGTGGCGACTCCTCCGACACCCCCCGTCGTAACATGTAGCGACCCGGCCAGCGAAGGTATCTCATTATCAAACAGCAGGTTCTTTCTCTATTCGAATTTGGAGACGATGCCATTGGTTACCGACGCATGGAGTACGAACACGCTGAAGGGAAGTGATACCTTGAGCAGCCTTTACGTGATTGATGACAATGGCAATCTACTACGCACATCAGAGGGTCAGTCTCGATGGAGCGCGGTACCAATAGCTAGTAATATGCGAGTGAACAGCTATGCTACAAGCAATGACGGTAACACGATATTCGCCAATGGACAAAGTGGTGACAATGATGCGGCTGGCTATCTGTCAACGGACGCAGGGAACACATGGACAAAACGATCGACGCTTTCTACCGATGGTGTCATTGCCATGTCCGAATCTGGTCAAGTGATGATTACGAATGGTACGTCTGACCCTGAAGGCGGATTCGGAGTTATCACATCAATCGATGGTGGTACGACATGGCTTCCAGCCCCAATAAATGCGGTTAACGTTGGGTCGGTCGCCCTAACGCCCGACGGCACGAAGATGTTCGTCGCGGCATTCGACCCGGTCGAAAACGACTACCGAATATACCGCTCGACGGATAGCGGCCAGACTTGGGATTCAGTTGACCCGACCACTGACAATATCGGCTATGGCAGACTACTCACGAATGACGCAGGGACTGAACTATTCATGGATGCATATAGCTTCGATGATGATTCAAGTCCTCTGTATTATTCTAGCGATGGAGGTGATACCTGGCAGCAGGTGACGATACCAGAAGGTATGAATGTCGATTTACTACAGATGTCGCTCGACGCATCGCGTATCGTTATGACGGCTCATGACCAGGATTACGCTGTGCAGCTGTACCAATCAACTGATAGCGGCGTCACTTGGCAGCCTATCACCGCACCGGGAAGTAGTTTCATTGCAGCATATGCTGGCCGAGACGGTACCTCGATTACGGTCGCGTCATCGGAGGGTATCGTGACAAGCCATGATGGCGGAGTAACCTGGAACGCAGTCGCAAATATTCACGAGCGTTTCGATCTGACGAAGGTGGATCTCGACCCGCTGACTCCTGGCCAACAAATCTTCATAGATAAGACTGCCACGCAAGGATGGAGACTCGACTACGACACTTCTACGGGCATATTGACTCACGAGGTGACAGACACAGACAAGTATGCAGAGCACACGGAAACCAGCACCGTCCAATACACGCTCATGCCTAAGCCAAATTGCTCGTCGCCAGCACCTGGAACGATAAACTTGATAAAGGCTGATTTTTAGGCATGTATGTTTTGACTCTGCAACCCTACGGCCACAGGCACCATTTACGTAGCCTTTGATCGAGCTGAATAAAACCGCTTATTTTGACACGTTGAATCGGAACTCAACGATGTCGCCAGGGCGCATGATATAGTCTTTGCCTTCAGTCCGCATCTTACCAGCAGCTTTCGCAGCCTGCTCGTTGCCCGCGGTGACTAAGTCGTCGTAGTCAACGATTGAAGCGGCAATAAAGCCACGCTCGAAGTCACCATGAATCACACCGGCGGCTTGCGGAGCGGTCGCGCCTTTACGAATCGTCCAGGCGCGAACTTCCTTTTCACCAGCTGTTAAGTAGCTCTGCAGGCCTAGAGTATCGTAGGCTGCGTGAATCAGTTGATTGAGACCTCGCTCTTTCACCCCATAGCTATCGAGTAGCTCAGCTGCATCATCGTCGCCAAGTCCGCGTAGTTCTTCTTCTAGCTTGGCACAAATGAACACACTTCTCACGGGAGCGATTAAATCATTCAATTCTGCCTGTTTAGCAGCATCAGCGATTGTGTCTTCATCGACATTGAATACATAGATAACAGGCTTGGCGGTGAGTAGATGCAAATCACCAATTGCTTCGTAATCAAGTGAGGGAAGAGCGGAGAGCGGCGTGCCTTCGTTCAGGTGGCGCATCAGGCTGTCTAAGTATTCCAGCTGCTCGCGGGCGCCCGGATTGGCCTTGGCTTCCTTCTGAATCTTAGGAATACGGTTCTCGATCGTCTGGATATCGGCCAAGATCAATTCCGTGTTAATAACGTCTATGTCACCCTTCGGATTAACAGCCGATTCGTCGTGGCGCAGTACGGAATCGTCGCTGAAAGCACGCACTACATGGATGATTGCATCGCAGTTGCGGATGTTGGCTAGGAACTTGTTGCCCAGGCCTTCGCCTTTGCTCGCTCCGGCTACAAGTCCAGCGATGTCAACGAATGTTACGGTCGCAGGTATCACTTTTTGGGTTGAATACATTTTTTCCAATACCTGTAAGCGAGCGTCAGGGACAGGCACGATACCGGTGTTCGGCTCGATTGTAGCGAATGGATAATTTGCCGCTAAAATCTCACTATCGGTCAACGCATTAAATAACGTCGATTTACCGACGTTGGGAAGCCCGACGATGCCGATGGATAGACTCAAAACCAACCTCTTCTTTCTGGATTAATGGGATGTGGCCCTTAATGACTGCTTTGTCTTTCGAGGATTGAACCTCGGTAACTAGATGCCTAATTATAGCTTTTCTATCTGTAAAGTCCAAGTTTCTCAGTGCTGAACGAGCAGCAGAGCTTAACTTGTCGACTGACCATGTATCTTTGCTCGGCAGTCAGATTGGTTAAGTTAACCCTTGTATGGTATAAATAATAAAAGTTCTTCAGTATAGAAGAAAGGTCTCGGAAACTACCGAGACCTTGTTCATTCCCAGCCCAAGAAGATAGGCGTGTACAGTGAAAGTAAATCGGTTCTTGTCGATGGCATTCTCTTGTGTGTTGCTTGCAACGCTAATGGGAACTGTTACGAGTAAAGCGTATGCGGCGAGTGATTACGACTCGTTCCTCAATGTCACACCTACGCTATATGCGTACACCGATGGCCCGACGATGTCGGCCAAAATTGACCTGAGTACGACATGGCTCTCGGAATTTGAGCAGACCTACGAGAAGAGAGTTGTCGCACATCCAAGCTGGTCTCCAGATTTCATGAACGAGCTCAACGACATCATGTCCGAAGGCGGTTCCTGGGGTGTGTACGCAAAGCGGGTATCCGGTCTAGGAATTCAGATAGGTATCGTAGGTACCAGGGACCCTGATGGCTTCTGCCAGTTCAATGGTCCTGCGGCAACAGGTACATTTGCGTGCTCCGCAAATCCCGGGTATGGGTTCATCACGACTGATTACTTTACCCATAATTCATTTGGGTATAACGGCTGTGGCGGCTCCACGTGTAGCCAGAAAGGGATGAATACCTACGCGGAGCCCAATGTTGTTACCAGCACGGGAGGAGGAGCATTTCTCACAATCCCCAACACTGCGTTGGACGATTTCGAATTCTACTTCATGAACTTCGACATCAACTATCCGGTTGGCTACCAGGGTGAAATGATTCCCACGTCACAGCCAGGCAACCGGTATGTGGCGATGGGGGATTCTTACTCATCCGGAGAGGGTAATCTCCCTTACGACTATGGGTCAGACACGATGGCAAACGTCTGTCACCGCAGCTCCAACGCATACCCGCGGCAACTCCAGGAAGATTTGGACCTGAATCCGATGGTTTTTTCGGCATGCTCTGGTGCGGTGTCCGAGTATGTAATCGATAGTGCGAACCAGGAAAATCCGGAGCTACCACAGGCCGTGTATGTCTCAGATGCCACTGAACTGGTCACCATGACCATGGGAGGGAACGATGCGCAATTCGTACCTGCGATTCGAGAGTGTCTTGCTTCCACCGTTGCACAGGACTGTCTTGACGCACTCGCGACGTCCAGTGCCATTGTGAACAGCACCGCATTCGAGTCCAACCTCGAGGAAATTTACGAAGGAGTGAAGTCTTTCGGCAATACCGATACGCAAATCATGGTGATTGGCTACCCGAGACTCTTCGCTCCATATGATGACATCGCGGGCACCTGCACCTGGGGTGACCCTGTTGTAGCTGCGTTTACGGATGTTCTCTCAGGGAGGACTATCACAGAAGATGAGCTCGATGCGCTCGCCGAACTGCAGAGTGACCTGAATCAGGCAATTTCCAACGCTGTTACTGCCACCATGGACTCGGACATCAGTTTCATCGACCCGACTGCAGCTTTTTCGGGTCACGAGCTCTGCGGCGCGCAGACGGTCAAGTACATCAACGAGATCTCCCTGAGCGTCAACACTGGCGACCTCTTTTCTGGTTCATTCCACCCGAACCAGGCCGGTCAAGACGCCCTGGCATCGCTCGTAGGTGTTGAGCTCAGCTAGACGCAGCATCTGAAAAACACCCGCTGAAGAACACCGCCCCCGATGTAGTGTCGGGGGCGTCTTCACGCATGAATCTTTCAACGATGAAGCTAAGTAATGTATCATTATACTTATGGTAAAAAAATCAGATATTGCCCGGGGCTACAGTTTACCGAAGTCGTACTGGCGAATAGTAAAGAGCCTAGTAGTGGCACTAATAGTTTTAGCAATTCTTGGGGTTTCATGGTTCGCTGCATGGCGTACAGGTTGGCCAGGATATATTTCAGCTGTCGTAAAATGCGACGGTAAACCGGTAGTGGGTGCATCATCATTTTTAGTGAAGCAGTATGTCACACCCGCTGATAACGACTATCACATTCCTGGTGGCGACGGATACCGTACCTACTTTTGCAGTGAAAAAGAAGCGATTCAGTCCGGATATAAGCATAAGCCTTTTTAGGGTATTGCTCTTTCGAAACAAGAGCTTTGACCATGACCCAGCATGCATGCAGGATAACGCATCCATGAGCACTACATCGATGTGTAGGGGCATGTGGCTCTATCTCGTGGATAATATATATGAAATGACCATGGGACCCAGAAACCCTGATGAACCGGGGGTAGGGTTAGTCACGAAAGCCAGGCGATATACCTGTCTGCGATGAATGCGCGAATTCATGAATGTTACTTGTAGTGGTATAAAACGTCGATACTCTTAATAGTGAAAGGGTATTTACTCATATCCGGTTCATTGACTATGGAAAACTTCTGCCTATACGCAGGACGACCGTTCAACGGCTCTTCATATTCAGCGGTTAACCATCGGCTGCCATAGTCTATTAAGACAATCCTTCTCGGCTTAGATTCGATGATAATGTAGTCATGCTTCTTATTTGGGTCGGCCGCGCGAATTCCTACCCGGCCAGCGATGAGGAGAGAAAGGATGAAAGGTACGCACACGAACAAGACCCCGGCCCCACTTAAGAGATCTTTAACGTAGGAGCCAGATGATTTGTAAGTACCGTTTTTCCGAAATTTTGTAAGGCGCTTAGCCCACGACTTCGTCTTACGAAAATAAATGAGTGGATAGGCATACTCCCTAATGAGTAGCAGTAAAAGAACAGGGGAGGATAGGAGCGCTAAGGCTGCGATTATCACCCAGAAGTGCGTTTCTTGCTTTTCGACTAAAGCAAACCAAAACCCTAGCCAAGTAAACAACCATAAATGAATGATGCGACGCAACCGAAGTAGCCAAGGATAATTTCTCCTACTAGGTATGAGTCCAGAAATACCTAAACTGACGAAGTATGATATAGATACGGCAAGTGTAACTGTTGCTCCAAGCAATACAGATTCGTATACGTCCGGTCTGTCGAGCGAAACCGGGATATTGTAACTGCGCTCCATGTTTAAATAGTACGTGCTCAAAAGCAAGTAGCCATACAAAGGTGCGGCAGCTATCAAAGATGCTTCAGTAATTAACTTTCTATTCACTCCCCAACAATATACAAGTGACAATTACGCTACAAGCATAAGTACCAACTGTATGAAACCGTACGACTATGCTACTTCTGGATGAAGATTGATTCAGCGCCTACCAGACTGTGGCGGTATGTACACTGAGAGTTTAAAGGGTAGTGATAAGACCTTGCCATTCCAATACTTAAACTCATATACAATCTATTGTAACAGAGGTAAATGTTTCTAACGTTAGACGGCCGGTACGAACGTTCCGCCAGTGTTATAATGATAGCGGGATACTCAGGTATCAGGTACGTTGAAAATCCTTACATTGAAATCGATGAGTGACATGGCAGCTATGCCATATATAGCCCCTCCTTTAAGGTGTTCGAGCCAGCTGGTGCCGGTGTACTCTTGAGGATTACCCAGCACAACCACAGCAGCTGCGGACTACCATGCAACAGTCGGTGAGCCAGTCAGTTTAACTGCTATCTGGCAGAGCTACTGGAGCAAGACCTTATCGGAATCGGGCACTACCATGCAACAGTTTCTTTAAGCTGACTGCTTAGAGGGATGCAGTGCGTTCGTGCGCCTTCGGACAATTCGGTTTCAGGGTCGCCTTATTGGCGAAGAAAGGAGAATGAAGTGAACTTCAGACGAACCAAGTACGAACGTACGACGCCGGTGACCCGTGAAGCATATTCCAGATGGGATGTGCAAACGGGCGAAGGGTTTAGCCATTTGCTATCAGCACTTGCGCAGCTCATCGAAAAAATGACCGGCCTCCTCTATGTGAGCAGGTAAGATACGTGCTTAGATAGAGAAGATGACGCACCAAGTACTCATAGAATTGCTAGCGACTTACCCGAAAAATGCGTCGGTATTTAGAGTGCGTTCAAAAAAATCGGACGGTGGATTTCGCGTTATTACGAAGCCGAACAAACAGCTTGGCTCATGGCTTAAGCAAGTAAACAAGGTGCTCAATGAATTGTACCCGTCTTGGCCTGACTACATTCACGGTAAGAAAAGACATAGCTATGTTACCTTCGCAAAAGCACATGTCGGTCAGAGTGTAGTCATTACTATAGATATCAAAAATTGCTTTCCTTCAGTATCGCAATCGAAGGTCGCCGCGTCACTCGAAAACCGACTACAACTTGAACGCAGTGTTGCCATCGCCCTTGCCTCAAAACTATGCGAGAGGGGAGAAGTGCCGCAAGGATTTTCAACGAGCAACTTCCTCAGTAATCTGGCACTGCTTGAATCTTTTGAGAAGCTAGACGCCTTGACTCAAGGTCACGGACTTAAGTTCACAAATTATGTTGATGACATCGCTATTTCGGGAGAAATTACCGATCCGGGTCAGATAATAAACGAAGTTGCGCTGATACTTTCGCGTGCCGGATTCAGTTTGAAGAAAGCAAAAATAAAAGTCATGCCATCTAACACTAAACAGATTATTTGCGGACTCATCGTAAATGAGCGAGTAAGCTTAACTAAGCAAAAGAAAAAATCATTGGTAAGCGCGATTTTAAACAGCGATATGAGTAAGGAATCTGCGCGTGGATGGATTGCAAATACCAAAGGTTTTGACGCTAAGTTTAGCAACAAGCTGTCGATGACACTGGAAAAGGCGATGACTAATTCAAAGGGTGCTAGTAATCGCTGAGTCGTTGTCAGTATTCATTTGAATAGCCTCGCTTACCACGGTCAGTGGATGGAAGGTTAATTTGGAGTGTGAAATCAAGTTGGTTTACTGCATAAGTATTCCAATAGAAAGACTCATTATTATCCTTGATTATAACAGGGGTGAAAAAAAGTAGCAAAAAGCTGATGGGAGAGCCGGGTGCGGGGACGATGTTCCCGCATCCGGCTCCGCCCGGAATCCAATGTCTGGTATATCAATTATTCAATGAATCCCCACCGGCCAATGAGCCGGCTTTTATTTGGCTTAATTCTTATGATTATATGCTAGTAAAACGGGCTGAATTTCATTACAAGTCTTGACTCAAATCGCTTAACTTTTACATTCTGCTCATTAGATGAAATAATGTATATACAATTTCCATTACAAGCATATGGTGATTGGTCAAAGGTTTATCTAGCGAGATTTCGTGCAAGTTGCATTGGAGGTCCAGGGTAGACCTCGCACCTCGACAGACAGGCTTTTGAGCATTCACCATCCGCAAGCGACACTTCACGACAGGAGGGACAGTCATGTCTCGTGTGACTTTTTGGCTGCGGAGGGTGACCCTCGCAGCGCTCATCATGGTGCTCCCGGCGACCTGCCTGAGCATCCCCGCCCACGCGGCAGACGGCGTGAACATGAAGGGTGTGTCGGTCTTCAGGATCGAGACGACCGACCAGCTGTACATCATCAATGACAGCAACGCGGTCGCCCAGTTCGACTACGTCGACCCGCAGTACCAGGCGCAGTCCGTCACGCTGGAGCCTGGCACGGACAACAGTTCTGCGCCGATGTGTGCCATCTCGAAGGATCAGAACCCGAACTCCACGGTCTCTGTGACCTTCAATCCGGGTACTCCGGAGGCGGTCACGACGGTCACGAGCTACTTCTCCATGGGTGGCGAGGTCGGCGACCTGCAGGCGCACGAGCAGGCGGTCTCCAAGGCAGCTGCGGCGGTCTCCAAGACCAAGCGCCGGATCGCCGTTGCCAAGGCAGCGGTGGCGAAGGCCAAGGCGGTTCTGGTGAAGGCCAAGGCCAGCCACCGTCAGGGCTGGATCGCTAGCTCCAAGCGGTGGCTCGGCAAGACCCAGACTCGGCTGGTGGCACTGAAGACCAAGCTGCGTCAGCAGAAGGCAGTACTGGCGAACGTGAAGCGAGAGCTTCGCGACTACCAGGAAGCTGCTGCCTACTGCAAGGGTCGCTAGCTCGGACGACACTGTTGGGGTACCAAAAAGCCCCGGTCTACGCGAATGATCTCGCGTGGACCGGGGCTACTCCTTTTTATACGTATCGCTTGTATTCGAACACCGCTTACGGTTAAAATACTAGACATTATGCAGAGCGAAATGCGAGTACCATTGTTCATAAGATCTCGTCATTATCGTTGGTACATCTTGGCTGGTGTCATTACGGCACTAGTTAGCTTCGCTCTTATCTCTCGAGTCGTCGAGGCTTTACCAGCGGCAACACCGCCGGTAGCTGTTTATCCTCTCCCAGCGAGTGGGTCCAGTTTCACCTATACGAATCCAAATGGAGGTGATCTCACCGTAACAGCTACACTAATATATCCGACCGCTGGACAGGGTCAATTATGTGCGGGCAATCGACAACGTCCCAATTTCTCGTACAACCTATCTGACACAGGTATCCTTTTAGGTCCTACAACCAGTACGTTGACGTATGATTTGGATTTAGGGTGGCGCGACTGTAACCGCGCCACACTTAAGTACGCAATTTATAGCCCGGTGTACTGTAGGCTAGCTGGGCACTACGGTGCTGGTGCTCAAGGTAACGCTTTTGACTGCGTAAAGTATATTCACAACGCGAGTAACAACGATGCGCTTGGCTGTGCCATCGGTGGCCCGGCGACTCCTGCCAACGGAGGTGGAGCACCAACCTTTAATCCTTGTGTTGAACCCTGGTTTACTCAGGGTGGAATTGGTATACCTAAGGCTCGCTATGGCCCAGATAGCGGAACTCCATCAGCCCTCGGGCAAGTAAAAAGCTTCAATGACCTTAGTCTTCCGCAGGTGGGCGTTATGGGCCTTGGGATGAACACAAATAGTAACGGAAGTAGAGACTTCTCATCGACGATGTGTCAGTACTGGGTATATAACGACGATCTCAATACCGGAAGTGACACCGTCAGTGGCGACGATGACTGTAAAGACATCCATTTTAATATCAGCTGGACCTATACGCCACCTCCTTCGTATGACTTGAGTGCGACGGTAACTGATCCAGGTGACACATTTACGTACTACACCGATGCGCCAACAACATGGGGTGCGCGGCTAAATTCCTATGCGAATCTACGAAACGCTAGCGTGGGCAATCATGCAGTAGACTTATGGCGATTGGTGTTCCCCCCAGGTCCACTACCGGCTTGGGCTGAGGGTACGATAACTGGAGACCCAGGACTATGCCCGTCGTTCCCAGGCGCCCAATCGTGTGACCGGCTGATTGCATGGACGTGCCCGGGTGGGCCACCGCAGAATTGTGGGCCGATACCCGCCACTGGACCCTATTGGGCATGGAATTACAGCGGTGCTGTAGGACCGTACCCAGTAGGCACTAACGTTTGCTATGTGTCACGCGTAACGCGGCCAACATACCCGTCTAATGACAGTCAATGGAAGGGATCGGCTATGGAATGTATCATGTCGGCCAAGTCTCCTCGGACGCAGTTTACAGGGAGTGATGTACGTGTGGTAGGTGCAATTCGAAGCTCATATTATTCCGTACAGGGGAACAACTACGGTAGTTGGGTGGAATACGGCGCGTTCTCATCGGACGTCAACATGTTGCTTGGCTCGGGTGCAGGTTTGCGCAATGGAAGTCCAAACCCGGCAAGTTCTTGGAACGGACTGACGTTTGCCAATAGAAATGCACCAAGCTATGGTAGCTACAATCCGGTTCCTCAAGATTCGGCACATAGCTATTTCTCGGGATTAATTGATGCTGGGGGCGGATTAAATCAAGCGAATCCGGGAACGGGCGTGTATACGGTGGGGTCGGGGACTACCCTAAGCATGCCGAATGTACCGAATGGTCGCTCAGTTGTTATACGTTCAGCCGGTACTATACGCATAACGGGTAACATTAACGTGCCGAATACAGGAGCGGCCAATATTAACCAGCTGAGCCAGGTGGTAATTGTCGCGAACACGATATTGATCGACGAGGGTGTGACGAATGTCGATGCGTGGCTTGTAACTCCTACTACTGTAACAGGCAACGGAACGATCGATACCTGCTATCGCGGCGGGGACACTACAATTAACAGTAGTGTGTGTGCAAGTCAGCTAACGGTAAACGGCCCGATATACACGCGTAATCTAAAGCTTCGTCGAACAGCGGGCAGTAATCCACCCGGAGTTAACGAGCTGAAGCAGCCTGCTGAACGATTTAACCTACGGCCAGACGCTCAATTATGGGCCTACGCATACGCTAATAAAGGCGACTTTGCACAGACCGATTATGTGCAAGAATTACCACCGCGCTACTAAAGCATAAACGGCTTGCTTTTAAAGATGACGTCTATATAATTAAGGATATTATGAAGCTGATAAAAGGAGTGGGCAACTTTTTCGCACTTGACATAGGCACGAACGCCGTCAGGGTAGTACAGCTCGACAAATCGGGTGCGGATACATGGAGCCTCAAGGCATACGGATACGCCGGTATCGACAGTAAATTGACGGCCGCAGATTCACCGGAAGCTCGTACCAAGCTTGGTGAAGTGATTCTAACCGCGGTGGGGCAGAGTGGCATTAAAGCAACCGATGTTGTTATTGGGCTGTCAGCTCAAAAGACCTTTACGACGGTGGTAGATGTACCAACCATGCCTGATGCTGAGCTTCGTGGCACTATGAAGTATCAGATTGAGCGCTACATTCCGAGCGCGATCAACGACACCAAGGTGGATTGGAAGTTGCTTGGCCAATCACTTCATGACCCGAAGCAGCAAGAAGTTCTGCTCACAAGCACAGCTATTTCATACGCCGAGGACCAATTGGAATTTGTAGAGGGCCTAGGCTTCAATGTTATCGCCGCAGAGCCGGACCCGCTTGCCATGATCCGTTCGCTGCTGCCAAGTGGTGTAGCCGATGCCCGCCTGATTGTTGATATGGGTGAGATGTCTACCAACCTTGCGATTACCTATGGTGATGCGCCGCGTCTGGTCCGCACCATTCCGGTTGGACTCTCGACACTCCTTAAAGCAATTGTACAAAACTTGAACGTTCAAGAAGACCAAGCTCGCCAGTTTGTACTAAAATTTGGCTTAGCCCCAGACCGCTTAGATGGCCAGGTGCTACGTGCACTTGATTCGACATTAGAGAGCTTTGTTGGCGAATTAACTAAGTCGACCAAGTTCTTCCAAACACGATACCCAAATGTATCGGTTGGAGGCATCTTGGTGTCCGGCTTTGCCGCGACCATACCTAGGTTTAACGAATATGTCGCTAGCAAGATGAACATCGCAGTTACGCCAGCTAACCCATGGCAGAAAGTTCGCGTGTCACAGTCGCATCAGCAACAATTGCTACCGATTATGAACGAGTTTGCGACCGTGGTAGGTTTGGCTGAAAGGACAGGGCAATGATTGAAGTCAACCTGATACCTGATGTTAAACAAGAGCTCATCCGCGCGCGTACGCTCAGGTCAATGATTGTATCTATTTCAATCCTAGCTATGCTTGCTTCTGGCGGCATCGTTGTGCTGCTCTCGCTCTACGTATTTGCAGGGCAGGGTGTGCGAAATGTCTTTGCAGATAACGCGATCAAGAGCGAATACGCTGAGCTCAAAAAGGTAAAAGACCTTTCCAATATGCTTACAATCCAAAACCAGCTTGCTAAGCTCTCGGAAACGCACAGCAATAAAATGGTATCATCACGCCTATTCGATGTACTCGGTGTCATTATTCCTGCACCACCAAACGATGTATCTCTTACCTCGACAGATGTGAATACTGAAGAAGGAATTCTCACGATATCTGGCCAGTCTGGTAGTGGATTTGCGGCGTATGAGGCATTTAAAAAGACGATTGCGGCTACTAAGTTAATCTTCTACGAAGGTGATGCAACGGAGGCAACCAATGTCGCACTTGCCTCAAACATTGTGGACGGCGAGCGTAGCTATGGAGAAGACCAAGATGGTCGTCGCGTGCTGCGTTTCACAATTTCGTTTACTTACGAACCAGCATTATTCGCATCGACGTCAAAGCGTATGGTCGTGCAGGGACCAGAGCGACGCAACGCAACCGACTCGTTCATTGCTATACCTGAAAGCCTATTTACGACACCTGCTAACGATGCGGGAGGAGCGCAGTAATGGATAACGTAAAAGCCGATAAAACACTCCGCAAGCGCCAGCAGATTTCGAGTGCTAATCGAATGATGTTCATATGGGTCGCCGCCGGATCTGGAGTGGTAGGCGTGGCTCTAGTCGTCTCGATCTTCTTGGTGCAGCAGCTTGTCTTCAACGAAAAGGTATTAGCTCGTAAAAACCAAACTGTTAGTTCGCTCGAAAACAGCCAAAAAGCAGTGCCAGAGCTGCGTAACCAGATAGCGGTGCGGAACACCGATCAAGCACTGCTTGATAGCCGTGCCAAGGACAGTGACAAACCGCTCCAGGTTGTTATCGATGCATTACCTGATTCAGCAAACTCGGCCGCGCTTGGCGCATCGCTCCAGAATGTACTCATTCCTGGAACGGGTATCCAGCTCGAGGCTTTAAAAGTAGACCCACTCGATGCAACAAGTACCGAAGGTGTTATGACGTTCTTGTTCTCGGTATCAACTGATCGCGGCTCTATTGGTGAGCTTCGCAACCTACAGCAACGCCTTGAACGCTCAATCCGTGCCATTAATGTAAAATCTGTACTTGTAGAAACATCTGTCGCTAAGGCGACTATGACAGTGAGCGGGGAAGCGTACTATCAGAGTGCGCGCAAACTTGAACTTGGAACGGAGACGATCAAGCCATGAAAAAGTCTGATATCGCCATGATCATCTTGATTGCATCGGTTAGCATGATCGTCGCTTACTTCGTGGTGAAGTCGATTCCGATCTTCCAGAGTTCAAGCGAGCCAAAGAAGGTAAGCACTTTCCAAGAAATTACCTCGAACGTCGACGAACCAGATCCTGAAGTATTCAACTCCGGAGCGATAAACCCAACGGTCGAAGTCTTTATTGGCGGAAACTCAGCATCGTCAGGGCAGTAGGTAGCCGCTTATGGCACTTCTAACACCAGAAATACAGGAAAAGCTGACAACGCTTTTAGTTGAAGAAGGGTTGATTACTCAGACTGCGATAGACACCGCCAAGGATACTGCTACCAAAGAGAATCAGCCACTCATGACGACGCTCGTAAAGTCGGGAGATATCAGCGATGAGTTACTGACACATGCAACTGCTCAGGTTTCGGGTGTTCCATATGTAAACCTAAGCAACACGCTTATTAACGAGCAGATTCTTTCACTGCTGCCCGAAGATATAGCTGAGCGCTTTATGGCAGTGCCACTCGCTGAAGTGCAAAATCGTCTCGCGGTCGCTATGATCGACGCTAACAACGTTCAGGCAGTCGACTTCCTGGCAAACCGTATCAACCGGCCTTTAAAGGTATTTATGGCATCCGAAGCCGGTATTCGGCACGTACTCGAGCAATACAAGACCGACCTATCGTCGGTTGATATGGCTGCCGAGGAGTCCGAAGAGGCTGCGCAGACCAAGGCTTCAAGTAACATCAAAACAATTGTGCAGGACTCGCCGATTTCGCGAGCACTTAGTACCATTTTGGAATTCGCAGTAAAGAGTAAGGCAAGTGACATCCATATTGAACCACTCGAGAATGCACTCAAGATCCGCTGTCGAGTAGACGGTGTACTACGTGAGATTATGCAGCTGCCAAAATCAATTGAACCAGCATTAATTAGTCGAATAAAGATTTTGTCCAACCTCAAGATTGACGAACACCGTGTGCCACAAGACGGTCAGTTCGCAGTTAGCGTTGCCAAGAAGGAAGTTGACCTTCGTATCGCTATATCACCGGTTGTTTGGGGTGAGCAGGTGGTTATCCGTCTTCTCGACAAGAGTGGGAACAGCTTTGACCTAGAGCAAATGGGCTATGCTGGCCGCGGTCTACGCACAATACGTAAAGGTGTAAAACGACCAAACGGAATGATTTTAACGAGTGGTCCAACTGGTAGTGGTAAGTCGACCAGTTTGTATGCTCTAATCAAGGAAATCAAAGACGACTCAGTCAACATTGTGACACTCGAAGATCCAGTTGAATACAAGATGCAAGGTGTGAACCAGATTCAGGTGAATGCTGAAGTTGGCTTGACCTTTGCTAACGGGCTTCGTTCAATCCTTCGTCAAGACCCAGACATCGTAATGGTAGGGGAGATCCGTGACAAAGAAACCGCAGAGCTCGCGGTGCAGGCTGCACTTACTGGGCACTTGGTATTCAGTACGCTTCACACCAACTCAGCAGCTGGAGTGTTGCCGCGTCTACTCGACATGGGAATTGAACCGTTCTTGATCGCCAGTACCGTGAATACGATCATCGGTCAGCGTTTAGTGCGCCGTGTAGCCACGAAGCGCGATGCATATAACTCGAGCCCGATTGAAACCCAGAACATTCTAACAACCGTGGGGCACTTACTACCTCAGACAAAAGACGTCGTCACGCAGGTATCCGAAGACCTGGGGTATAAAGACTTGCCGTTAGCTGGCCAAAGCGCTTATACTTTAGTCAAAGGTAAAGATACACCTCAGACACCACGTGGCTACTCAGGCCGCGCAGGACTATACGAGGTAATGGATGTTACCGAGGAAATTCAAAATTTGATCATCAAACGCGCAACCAGCGCCGAGATTCAAAAGGTAGCAGTCGCGCAGGGTATGGTGACAATGCGTCAGGACGGTTACCTGAAGGCACTGGGCGGACTTACCACAATGGAAGAAGTGAACCGAGTAGCGGCCGATACGGCATAACAAAGGTGGGATAAACGATATGCAACAAGAACTTAGGATAGAACTGTTACTCGAAGAAGTGGTGAAGAAGCGTGCCAGTGACCTTCACTTGCAGGTTGGATTGCCGCCTATGCTTCGTGTTGACGGTAGCCTTAACCCGATTCCGGGGTACAATCCGCTTGGTGAGGCAGAAGTAGAGCAATTGATCTATGCGATCCTTGATGAAGACCAGCAGCAGATACTGAACAAAGATAAGGAATTCGACTTTTCATTTGCTTTTGGCAACTTAGGGCGATTCCGTGTTAACGCTTTCCACGAACGGGGAAACCTAGCAGGTGCACTTCGTTTAATCCCGAACGAGATCAAGAACGTTATGGAGCTTGGTATGCCGCAGGTCGTGCAGTCATTCGCCGATTATCCACGCGGCCTCGTGCTTGTAACTGGTCCAACTGGTAGCGGTAAGTCTACAACGCTCGCAGCGCTTGTCGATAAGATCAACACCGAGAAGTCTCACCACATTATTACCATCGAAGACCCGATCGAGTTCACGCATAAGTCAAAGAAATCTGTCATTGTCCAGCGTGAAGTGCACTATGACACCTACAGCTTCTCGGCAGCCCTGCGAAGCTCATTGCGTCAGGACCCGGACGTTGTGTTGATCGGTGAGATGCGTGACCTCGAAACTATTTCAGCGGCTATCACGATCGCAGAAACTGGGCACTTGGTATTCGCGACCCTGCACACCAACTCCGCTGCGCAGTCGATCGACCGTATGATTGACGTATTCCCGCCGCACCAGCAGCCACAAATTCGCGCACAGCTATCTAATATCCTTATGGCGATTTGTTCCCAGCGTCTCGTGCCAGCCATTGGTGGTGGTCGTGTCGTCGCAGCAGAAGTGTTAATTGCGAATCCTGCTGTGCGTAACATTATTCGTGAAGGTAAGAGCCACCAGCTCGATGCAGTTATTCAAACTTCAGCCGACCAAGGCATGCAGACAATGGACCGTACACTCGTAAGCTTGGTGCAAGCTGGTACGATTACCTACGATGAAGCTCGTAACTATGCTGTTGATCTAACCGAATTCGAACGATTGATGAGAGGCTAGTCAGGGGCATTACGTGAAGCGCTATACCTACGAAGCAAAAGATACCTCTACCGGTAAAAAGGTAAAATCGGTTGTACAGGCTGAGAGTGAGCAGGCAGCTGCAAAAGTGCTGCTTGCTCAGGGTTTTGCACCATTAAACATCGAAGAAGAGGGTAATAGCGACTCCATTCTCGCGCGGTTTACAAACCGCATCGGTACAAAAGACAAGATCGTATTCAGTCGTCAACTCGCCACACTGATTGGCGCCGGCTTGCCGCTATCCCAGAGCATGCGCACGATTGCCGAGCAGACTGAAAACAAACGATTCCGAGCCATTGTTGAAGAAATTCTCGCAGATGTTGAATCAGGTAAGACACTATCCGACTCATTCGCAAAGTACCCGGATATATTCGACAAAGTGTTTTTATCTCTTATAAAAGCGGGTGAAGCATCCGGTACACTCGATGACGCCTTAAAGCGGATTGCGAATCAGCAAGAGAAAGATGCCGCCATGATGAGCAAGATCAAGGGGGCGCTTACATATCCACTTATCGTTCTTGTCGTCATATTTGGTGTTATGGCGTTCATGCTATTCACTGTTGTTCCACAGGTTGAAAAACTCTATGACGACCTAGGTAAAGAACTGCCATTCCTTACCCAAACCATGGTGAACGGAGCAGACTTCTTAACGAAGTTCTGGTGGCTCGTGATAATAATCCTGGGTGTAGCGGGTTACTTCATTGCTCAGTATCTTAAAACAGAAGACGGTATAAAGGTGAAAGACACATTTAAGCTAAATGTGCCGCTATTCGGGGTGATGTTCCGAAAACTCTACATGGCTCGATTTGCACGTACAGCTCAGACGCTGCTGAATACCGGTGTTCCAATGCTTGATATGCTCAAAATTACTAGTGAGGCAGTAAACAACACAATCGTTGGCGCAGGTATCACTCGTGCAGCCGAGAAGGTAAAGGGCGGTAAGGCTCTATCGGAATCAATCGCTTCGGAAGAATATATCCTTCAGTTAGTTCCACAAATGGTCAAGATCGGCGAGCAATCCGGTAAGATCGATGAAATGCTAGGGCGAGCGGCCCAGGTATATGAGGATGAGTTAGACGAGCAGATCAAGGCGATTTCGACCGCGATCGAGCCACTCCTAATGGTGGTACTAGCTGTCGTAGCAGGTGGTATGGTAGGGGCTATCTTGTTCCCAATATATAGCCTCGTTAACGGCGTTAACGTTTAACTATAGACAAAACATACGCTCGTGCGTATGATAAGCGTAAGCAAGAATGCTTAACAGTTTAAGTTCATAGAAAGGTGGGAATCAAATATGAACGCTCAAACTAAAAAACAAGGATTCACGATCATCGAAGTCGTGCTTGTCCTTGCAATCGCAGGACTTATCTTCCTGATGGTGTTCATTGCATTGCCTGCACTGCAGCGCAACCAGCGTGACACAGCACGAAAGAACGACATGAGCCGGGCTCAGACGGCTATCAACACAGCGGCTTCTAATAGCCGAGGCGCCCTGCCAACGCTTGACGCGGCATTTATCACTAGGTACCTACAGGTAAACGGTGATGAATTCAAAGACCCAGCCGGTAAAGACTATGCATTCTCAGCGCTAGCTGGTGCTGCTGCTCCGACAACTGGATTCGACGGCAACAACAGTGCACAGACCAACGTGCGTGTCTTCTACACAACCGGAGCGGTGTGTGGTAACGATGGTGTAGTCACGCTAAACCAAGGCTCGCGTAAGGTCGCGCTTCGACTCGTTCTCGAAGGTGGCGGTATCTCCTGCGTTAACAACTAGCAGATAATGAGATCTCTAAAACCAGCTCGCTTGTGCGAGCTGGTTTTTCGTATCAAGTATGTCTGTTATGATGAAAAGCAATGACCGTACTGCTTTCGTTTATTGCCGGGGTGATGGGCCTCCTACTGGGGAGTTTCGCTGGCGCACAGGTGTGGCGCTTACGGGCGCGTCAACTGGCTCATGATAAGGCAGCAGGTGAAGAGTACGACACATCTGAATATAAACGCCTACATGGCCTTATGGGGCAGAAAACAAGCGAGGATCGCTCACGATGCCTATCGTGCGGCCACACGTTAGCCTGGTACGACCTTATCCCACTTGTCAGCTGGGTGAGCACAAGAGGGAAATGTCGCTATTGCAAGCAGCCCATTGGGCTTTTAGAGCCACTTATTGAACTAGGCACGGCATCCGTTTTCGGTCTATTTACGTATATGTGGATTGCATCGTCAGGTTTACAAGCATTCGGACTCATTCTACTCTTGCTCTGGTTAGCGGCATTCGTGATGCTTATCATCTTGTTTGTGTACGATCTGAAATGGTTCTTGCTGCCAGATGTTATCATGTTTCCACTCATTGGGTTATCGCTCGTCATATCCCTAATGAGCATCACGCTATTTTCTAATGCTACGCTCGGAGAAATCGCTTCGACCACTACCAGCGTTGCTATACTCGGGGGCTTGTATCTGATCCTCTGGCTTGTATCAAAGGGTGCATGGGTCGGGTTCGGTGATGTGAAACTGGGTGTGGCGCTTGGATTACTGCTCATGGATTGGAAGCTGGCACTTCTGACACTATTTCTTGCAAACCTCATTGGTACACTGGTCGTACTACCAGGCCTCCTTTCGGGCAAGCTGTCACGCAAGGCTCAGGTGCCGTTTGGCCCATTCCTCATACTCGGATTCTTTATTTCACTTACTGCAGGTCATTGGATTCTAGATGGCTATATGGCATTCACCCAGTGGTTGAGTACCGTTTTGCTTATGCTATAATTACCCCAAATGGGCGCATACTTCAGATCACGTAAACAGGGGCGGACGGGCGATGAAGTGCGTCGCATGCCGGTACATGGTTTTACGATCATCGAAGTTATGCTATTTTTTGCTGTTACAGGCGCACTAATGCTTGGAGTTCTTGGAACAGCGTCGATAGGGGTTAATACGCAGCGCTACAATGATGCGGTTAATACTTTCGTTTCGATTGTGCAGCAGGAGTTTACGAATGTTACGAATGTCGTAAATTCCAATTCAGATACGAGCGTGTGTGCATCTGCATCGAACGTAAATCGTGGAATATCAGATTGCGTGATTCTTGGACGATTGATGACAATTGATAGCAACGGTGATATGGTCCGCTCAAATATCGTAAGTACAACCACACCGACCACGCCACCAGCTACGAATACTCGTGAGCTTGCAGTTGTCCGCGGCTATAATCCGCGTATTGACACCTCAAGCCAAGAAGACGGCCAGATGAACTGGGGAACCCGTATTTTGCGAGGTTCAAACGGTTCAAACGTAGCGCTCCTTATTATTCGGTCTCCGCGCTCAGGAAATGTGTATAGCTATGTTGTACATTCGAGTGTAGGAATTCCTACAGATGTCAGTGATTTAATTGACGATATCATTGGAGGGGCTGCCGATAACTCGCGTGACCAATATATGTGTATTGATCGCTCCGGCTGGGTTGCGTCCAGTATGCGCGTCGTCAAGCTTACACCGTATGCGTCTGGGCCGGGTGGCGTAAATGTTGAGGATGAGTCAGGATCGGTATGCGGATAGGCGTGAACCAGCGTGGCGATACGATTATAGAGGTCATGGTAGCCTTTGCCGTATTTGCAATGGTTGCCGTTGGGGCGTTTACCATCATGAATCAAGGTACTGCCGGAGCACAGAACACGCTTGAAACTACGTTGGTGCGCCAGCAAGTCGATAACCAGGCTGAATATATCCGGTACTTACACCAAGCATATATCTCGAATCCAAACGACCTAACCCCCGGGAGTGCCAGCGTTAAATTCAAGGATATTTTAGCTTTTGCAGAGACTGCGCACGACAACGGCCTCACACAGCCGAGCTCGTTTGGGGCAACCTGTACGCAGACTATTCCTGGAACCGACACATCACGCTTCGTACTCAACAAATCGGGCGATAGGATTTCTAATGTACGTCCCGCATCATCTATTGGTGCGGCGGTCGCACCGTATGCGCAGCTAGCCGACTCCACTACTTCATACGGGCTGTGGATCGAGCCGATCGTATCCGAACCCGATGCTAGCGGAACTACCCGTTATATCGATTTTCATGTACGAGCTTGTTGGGAGAGTGCCTCGGCGAGTTCGCAAAGTACGCTTGGAACAATTGTACGTCTGTATGTGCCGGATAATGTGGCGACCGGATCGGTCGGCTCCGGCGGCTCTCCAATTCCTGCCCCAACTATGATCACTGACTTTAGCTATGACGGCGCATCGAGGAATGGTTGCTACCCACATAAAGATGTTGAGCGTGACGAGCAATCTGAGTCTCGCCCAACTTGGACGCCTCCACTGGCGACATTACCTGGTATGGATGGTGTCGATGTATCCGCACCGGCTGTATGGCAATGCCAGGTAGAGGGAGCTGCGGTCTACTCGTGTGTGAACTACGATGTACAATACCAACCGAATATCCCAGCAGCATCCACCGGTAACTACGAATTGACGCTCCGGTACTACGATGCGAATTGCGGCGCATATAATTATGTTGTTCCACCGTATGTATTCAAAGTTGATATTTACAAAGATGACGCATACCTACGAACCGTCGATCTTTCTCCTTCGGCCACTCCCGGCGGACTTAGAACGAGTACTGCGATCAATATTGGCGCAGTGTCGCCAACTACACGAATCCAGATACGCTGGTGGAATAACCACTTCTATGGACCGACTATGCAAGATCCTGATTTCGCCATTCAGCAATTGATACTCCAAAGGACAGGGCCGTAATGCGATACCATAAAGGATTTACTTTGATCGAACTCATGCTGTCTATGGCATTTGTTTCAATCTTATTAATTTCGATTGCCATGCTATCGATTCAACTGTCTAACCAATACTCGCGAGGCCTAACATTAAAGGAAGTCACCCAGGCTGGAACCGAAGCCTCGAATGACATCAAACGTACTATGGCCCAGGCCCAGATTTCGACTACCGGAGTTCGCTTAAAACAAGTTTTGAATGGGGGTTGGGCACTATGTACGGGTTCATATACCTATATTGCAAATAGCCCGGGTAATTTAGAAGCAAATAATGCGAATGTAATACGAGTTGGGGAGGGAGCAAACAAATCACCAGCACGGTTGGCGAAAGTTCGTGACCTGGGTGGTGCATTTTGTTCGGCAACAAGTAATCTTGATACGGTAGCCGGCAAGAATGTGGACGCGACGGATGCATCCGAGCTGCTTTCCGGCGGATCACGGCTGCTGGTCGTGCGCGATCTGACCATTTCACCAAATACAGCAACCGGTAAGCCGGACTTGGGTCAACCGTTCTACGATGACTTCCAAAAGGGGCGGGGGATTTATGCCGTTACGATCACTATAGGTACCGGCGTAGACTCAGAAATCCAATCAAACACCACATGTAAGCCGCCGGGAAGTGCTGATAAGTTGGCAAACCTGGATTTCTGCGCTATCGATACGTTTGAATTCACCACACGAGTAGGAAGCTCTGAGGTATGATAAACACTATGAGTAAACACAAACGATATACAGAACGCGGCGCCGTCTCTATTTTTGTGGTCGTGTTCTGTGCGTTGTTCGTTACGATTATTACGGTCAGTTTTGTGAGTCTGATGATCCGTGGGCAGCAGCAAGCTACCAATGCCGATTTATCTAACAGTGCCTATGATGCAGCCCTTGCCGGCGTAGAAGATGCCAAACGAGTTCTGCTAAAATATCGCCAATGTGCATCTAATAACTTCACGCCAGCGGGCTGTGCTCAGTTGAAGTTGATCTTCCAAGATCCACGGTGCAACATGGTACGCCGGGTGCTCACTACCATCAATGATGATGAAGAAACGCTCGTCAAGTCTGAGACCGAAGGCGCGAACTCTAATTCAGAACAGCTCGACCAGGCGTATACCTGCGTAGAGGTGGATTACACGTCTGATGAGAAAGTAGTGAAAGTTGCAGACGGTGGATCGACGCTCGTACCGATAGATGCTAACGGTGAGCCGTATGACACGGTGAATATTAGCTGGTTTATGAAAAAACCAGATAGCCCTGCAGGCCTGACGTTACCGAACATTGCGGTTACCGGGCGAACCTTACCAACGCCCGACCAGTGGCACACTGCTGGTGCTACATCGGCTACGCCGCCTATAGTTCGGGCACAGTGGATACAGCACGGGGCGACGTTTAGCTCGGCTGACTTTGACGAGGATGATGCAAGCGGTAATTCTAATACCAACACCGTATTCCTATATCCAGGTAACTCGGGTAATGGCACCGGTGGTAGCGGCACCTCATTCTCATTAAACGATGAGCGTACGGCTGCATCGACGCAAGCCAAACAGCCGATTGCAGTATATTGCAACCCTTTGAACTATTTGAATAATGGTGGCTACGCTTGCAGTGTTGACTTGCGTATACCGGATCCAAAAAACAGTGGGGGATCTCGTACATCGTATCTGAACCTTGGTGCCTTCTATAACTCCACGCAGGTAAGTGTGAAGCTCCTGAATGCCGGAGCGCCAGTTGAAATAGTTGCACCAACCATTGACTCTACCGGTCGGGCCAACGACTTGTTTAGGCGAGTCAAGGTAGGAATCAGCTTTACTGGTGATTATCCGAAGGCCAATTTTGATATCGGTGGAAATCTTTGTAAAGACTTTGCGGTTACGCCTGATAGGTTCATATCAGGTACCTGCGACCCTAACACGCCAAATTAATTAGGTATCGCTATGGAACCGCTCGTGTACGTCACGTAGGTGTTCGTCGGTGACATGGGTATATACCTGAGTGGTTGCAATATTGGCATGTCCAAGCATGCTCTGAACGCTACGCAGGTCGGCGCCGTTCATCAGTAGGTCGGTTGCGAAGCTATGTCGCATAGTATGGGGGCTGACATGCTTCGTAATACCAGCCAGTCGTGCGTATTTGTTGATCATACGCTGAATGGAGCGAGCGGTGAGTCGGCGGTAGTCACCGGTTTGGTTAGCGACATTGTTCCGCGAGTAGCTTAAAAAGAGCGGGGGAAGATTGTCCATGCGAGTCGCCAGATATTCGTCTACACGTTCGGCAGCAGACTTGCTCACGAACACCGGCCGGTCTTTTTGTCCCTTACCACGCACCATAAACTCGCGGCGCTTAGTGTTCACATGTCCACGATTCAGGTTTACGAGCTCCGACACACGCAGACCGCTGCTAAAGAGCAGTTCTAAGATCGCTCGGTCACGTAGCCCGGCCTCTTCATCGAGCGCTACTGTTTCAAGGAGCCGGGTTACTTCGTCAAAGTGTAAGAATGATACCTGTTTACGGCTCACCTTAGGCAACTTTATCTTATCGGCTGTCAGCGATTCGATATTACGGTCGCCGAGGTATTTTAAGAAGCCGCGCAGGGCAATCAAATGGTAACTCTGCGTTATGGTCGAGAGCTTTTCTTTTTTCTCATTTTCGTAGCGGTTGAGCCAGAGCCGGTATTTACGCACCATTTCTTGGCTGATCGCACCTACCTTGGTGTCATCGCTGAATTCTACAAATCGTTCAAGGTAGAGTTTGTAGTTCTCGGCTGTCTTGGCCGAACGCCCGCCTTCGACTTCAAGGCTTTCGACGTAGTCGAGGATCAACTCTGAAACGTACTGCGGATTCATAGTGCTTATAGTATACAATGCTTATGTGAGCATTCTAGACGCAATCATCCTAGGCATCGTACAAGGTTTGACAGAATTTATTCCCGTGTCGTCATCGGGGCACCTTGTGATTACGCAGAACCTGCTCATGGGGCAGGCGGATCACCTCTTTATCCAGGCGCTTGACTTTGGAACCTTGGCTGCACTAGTCATTTATTTCTCACCTAAGCTCATCGACCTATTTAAAAAAGTATTTTTTGAACACGACTATCGGTTGGCACGCAATATTATCATCACGTGTATCCCGGCTGGACTACTCGGTTTGGTGTTAGCCGACTTTATTCAAAAGAGCGCGGTCTTATTAAATCCGTTAACGGTGTCTATTATGCTGGCATTAGTGGGTGTGCTCATGGTTGTAGTCGATAAGCTTCCTAAAAAGTCGGCTCGCGCTACGGGTACCGATTTAAGCCCACGTAGAGCACTCGTCGTTGGTTTGGCGCAGGCATTTGCGCTTATTCCAGGCGTATCCCGGAGCGGTTCAACAATTATCGCGTCTCGTGTCATGGGTCTTAGCCCTAAAGCCGCGGCAGAATATAGCTTTATGGTATCGATACCGATTATGTTCGGGCTGATAGGCAAACTACTGCTTAAGCCAACCGACCGCGCCTATATGGCGCAGCATCTCGATGTCATTGTCATCGCAAATATCGCTGCATTTGTTGCGGCCATACTAGCGATACATTTCTTACTCAAGTACCTGTCAAAACACGGATTAGCGTTATTTGGCTGGTACCGTATCGTCCTGGCCTCTGTTGTCATCACTGTACTTTTGCTACAATAAAGGCAATACATCCAACGTTTTAAGGAGTCAAAATCTAGTGAGTAAAAATCTCGAACAGACTTTAGTATTGTTTAAACCCGATGCATTGCAGCGCGGACTAGTAGGGGAGATCCTAACTCGTTTCGAACGCGTTGGTTTGCGTATTGTTGGTACCAAAATGATTGCACCCGATAAGGCCCACTTTCACACGCACTACGAAGACATTGGCCAAGTCATTACACGCCGTGGCGAGACTGTGTTCAACCAAGTGCTCGGCATGATGACCGATGGCCCTGTTATTGCAATGGTATTCGAGGGTGTTGAAGCAGTTGCATTGGTTCGTAAAATGGTTGGCGCAACTGAACCTAAGTCATCTGCCCCTGGTACAATCCGTGGCGACTTTAGTCACATGAGCTATGGCTACGCAGATACAGAAGATAAGGGTATTCCAAACCTTATCCACGCCTCTGGCGACTCGGAAGAGGCTGTGAAAGAAGTTGCTCACTGGTTTAGTGACGAAGAACTCTTCGACTACGAAGCACTTCATGAGAAGTTCACTCGATAATAAAAATAGCCCCGAAAGGGGCATTTTTATTGAGCAGATATTCTAGCTAAGTTGAACTTTGTCGGACTGCAGTGGATTTTCTGTGACTTTCGCACGATCTCCGGCGAAGCTATCCTGATAGACCGTTATGCGTGTTGTATGGGCATCTAGAACGTGCTTGATTGCTTCTGGGTCGGCATTACCTCTGAGGCCACTAAATCCTGTACCGGGTATACCTGCCGTAGCGAGTTTAGGATTCTGAGTGAGCCTTCTAGTCTGTGATATCGTGTCGAGGGCTTCTTGTAGCATTGCTGGCGTGTCTTCCCATCCGCGACTTTGCTGGCGATGAAGTCCAGTTAGCGCAAGTGAATATGCTGGAATCCATGGCTGTTCCTGACCGAGGTGGCCAACCATTAGCACTTCTGCTGGTGCCAAGCCGCTATGTTGGCTAAATCGAATCTGTGCAATCTTGAAGCGCCGTAATACCTCACCGCCAAATCCGCCAGGAACATTTGTTTCGCCGATTGGGAGAGGAACTAGTAGGACATCTTCAAGAGCGTTAAAAGCATCGTCATTCTTGTATCGTTCAATCATGGGGCTAGTATAGGCTTCGTGTATAGCCTAAACAAGCGTGAGCGTAAACGATGTACCGAACTATCCACTCATTCTGCTAATTTCAATGCCATTAGAGTCGTACTGTACAATCTTAAGCCCACAGTCTCGAAAGACGCAGCTCAGCCCCCTACAAGTAAATCGAGTTGTAATTTCTTGTGGCTCATTGGCTTCGGGGTAGTGAAGACCTCCATGTTTCTGAAAGTCGCTTGCAAGCTTGGCCGCGGCTCCTCCTTCAATATGCTCTATGCATTTAGCGCGTTTATCCTTGTCATGGGGTAAATCAGGACCCAGCATGTATTCATTAAACGTTCGAGATTCGTTACTTCCGTGTTCAAAAATAGAACCTCCGGTTGGAGCGCGTTTTGACATATCCACTCTTTCGGCCATAGGGATACTATATACCAGGTATGGAGAATGTAAAGGGGGTCGACCCCGGGCAGACGGGTGCGCGTCAATCCGCGCGCCGAATGTTTCGGGCGCTAGACTGACGACCGAACCTTAACGGTTCGGATTCGTGATACGAATCACTAAATTTAAAGACCGGTCAGAAGGTCGGTCTTTAAATTTGGTACCCCGGGCAGGAGTCGAACCTGCAACCTTATCCTTAGGACGGATCTGCTCTATCCAGTTGAGCTACCGAGGCGCGTTACCTCTGTAATTTTATCATAGTTACTACCGTTCATTCTGCTATACTATTGCCATGAGCGATACAGCTGCAAAAGAAACACGACAAGTCGCTTTTGAAGGGCAACGAGAGGGTGAGGAGTTGCTTTTTATCTTTCGTCGCCACATTATCGCAATGCGAAAAGGTTTTTACGGCTTACTGATTCCATTCGCCTTGAGTTCGATCCCACCACTCATCTGGCAGGATAACTTGCAGCTATTCTTGCTACCAATAGGTGGACTTGTGATTGGCTTAATCATCTTTAGCTACCACTTTGTTCTGTGGTACTACACGGTATATATCGTTACAAATGAGCGCATTCGACAGGTGACGCAAAACGGTTTCTTTGGTACCGACGTGGTGGAGCTGCGCCTGTCGAAAATCCAAAACATAAGCTATAATGTTCCTGGGTTCAGCGGTGAGGTTTTCGGCTTTGGAACCATTGTCATACAGACGTTTGTCGGTGACTTGGTAATCCATAAAGTCGAGCATCCCGAGAAGACATACAATAAGCTGCAAGACGCCGTCATGAACGCGATTGAAAAGGTAGGGGGCTATGAAAAAACTGAAGTTGAAGCGGGCTAAGAAGCAAGAGCAAGCCCCGTCACGTATTACAAACGAGACGGTAGCTGAGCACCGCGAACAGATTTTGGCCGGCGGGCGTAAATTTAAATATCCGCACCAATATGAGCGACATAAATTAGTATTCAACGTCGTCATTATTGCTATCGTTACGGTAGTAATTCTAGCTGTCATTATTTGGTGGCAATTGTATCCCGCACAGAATACCAGTACATTTTTTTACCGCGTCACACGTATCTTGCCCGTGCCGGTTGCGAGTATCGATGGCACTCAAGTTCGCTACAGCGACTACCTTATGAGCTTTTCTGGCTCGCAGCACTACCTAAAGCAGTCTGAGCAGCTTAACTTGAACAGCGAAGACGGTAAGCGCCAGCTAGAATTCATTAAGCGCCAAGCTCTCGACGGCGCGATCGCCGATGCCTATGCCGCTAAGATCGCCCGCGAAAAGAGCATCAGCGTTACTGATAAGCAGGTGAACGATGTCATTGATGCCAGTCTGAACACGGTATCAGGCAAAATTTCTCAGGATATTTATGACGATTCAACCTTAAGTACGCTTGGCTACAGCGCCGATGAGTATCGCCAGATCATACGTCGCTCGCTCGTACGACAAGAGGTGGCATATGCAGTGGATACTAAAGCCAACAATGCCAAGAAGGCAGCAGAAGACTTGCTCAAAGCAAATCCCTCACTAGGCCTTGCTGACGTAGCCAAGCAGTTACAGGACAAAGGCTATTCGACCGTGCAGCTTGGATCGACGGGCCAGTTAATACCACGGACTAACCATGATGGTGGCGTAACGCAGCAAGCGGCCAAGCTCCAAAACGGTCAAACATCGGGATTCTTCCAATCGAATGATGGGAGCTTTGAGCGCAATGGGTACTACATTGTACAGCTCGTCGAATCGAACGATAAGCAGGTGAGCTACAACTACATCCGCATACCACTGACAGTTTTCAGTGAACAACTCAGAACTCTTGCGAAGAATAAGAAGATTTCAGAATACATCGGCGTAAAGCAGAGCAGTAGCGAAATAATTCGGCGCTAATGATCCACCTCCTCAACACGCGTATAATAGTAAGATAACGAAGGAGGGATATGTTCCAGTTACCGAATCTTACTTATGACTACGATGCACTCGGGCAATACATCAGTAAAGACATCATGCAGCTTCATCACTCGAAGCACCATCAAACGTATGTCGACAAGCTCAATAAAGCGCTTGACGATGCGCCTGAGCTCAAAGAACAAAGTCTTGAGTCGTTGCTGATGAATCTTGATTCAATTCCAGAAGCTGTGCGCTCGGCGATCCGCAACCAAGGTGGTGGTCACTATAATCACACACTGTTTTGGCAGTGGATGAGCCCCGATGGGGGTAGTGAACCTTCAGGTGAATTAGCGAACAAATTAATTGCTCAGTACGGCTCTTACCAGGGGTTTGTAGATGAGTTTACTGCTAAATCATTAGCAGTTTTTGGGAGTGGTTGGTGCTGGCTCATGCCGGATATGTCAATTGTAACTAGCGCGAACCAGGATAGTCCGATTATGGAAGGCAAGGCTGCTCCACTCCTAGGACTTGATGTCTGGGAACACGCGTATTACTTGGACTACAAGAACAAGCGTGATGATTATGTGGCTGCGTGGTGGAATGTCGTGAATTGGGACTTTGTAGCCTCGCGCTTGACCGAATCAAAGTAGGTACCATGCAAGATGCTCCAGAGTTTTATGCCAAGGACCGACAAGCTTGGCGCAGTTGGCTACAGAAGAACCACGCCACAAAGCAGGCAGTCTGGCTTATCTATGACAAGGGAAATGCTCGAACTATGAGCTGGGGCGATATTGTGCAGGAAAGTCTCTGCTTTGGTTGGATTGATTCTAGACCAGGCAAAGTTTCGGACACCCAAAGTAAGATATATATTTCAAAGCGTAAGCCCTCGAGCGGCTGGTCAAGAGTTAATAAGGCACACATTGAAGAACTTGTGGTCCGGGGATTAATGATGCCAGCGGGTCAGCAAGCTATCGATGCAGCTAAGGCGAGTGGTGCCTGGGATAAGTTTTCAATGTCTGATAACTTACAACTCTCGCCAGAGCTAATCGAAGCATTTAACGCTAATCCAGTTGCGAAAAAGAATTTCGATAGTTTTACCGAATCAGGTAGGAGGATCATCTTAGAATGGCTGTATCAGGCTAAGCGGCCAGAGACGGCTCAGACTCGGATACAAAAGATTATTGAGGATGCAGAGGCTGGCAAGAAGGCGTTTGGCTAAGATTGATTTGACGGAAGCGCATAACCTTCTTCAAGATAGTCAACTTCGATTTCTGGGTTCACTGCTCCCTCAGCGATAACGTGTGTTTTTAATGCATCTACACATAGCTCCTGGAAATTGATTGGAGTTTCTCCAAGCTCGTGTATTTTTTCGGTAATCAATGCTTCACGCTTTGAAAGTCGCCTCATGCGCTTTGATCTGCCTCTGGCGTACCGCTTCTTTTCATTTGGTGTCCGCGGTTCTTTTGTTACTACGAAAAGCTCTGGGTGCTCTTTTCGGACCTCTTTTTCGGCGCGCGCTCGCTGATCGAGCATTGCATGAATCGAAGGTGATAGTCGATCGGTAAACCTTTGGATTGAACCGATAATCTCGCTACTCGCATGAGTAGGGATGCCTGGGATGTACTCTTCTGACATAGGGCGATTGTAGGAGTGTACTCACATTGTGACAAGCATGACCGGATTACCGCAAGTAAGCTGCTTGCCTAAACCTGAATGAACACTAAGAAAAACGAGCCACCATAAGGTGACTCATTTTTCTTGGCGCGCTCGACCGGATTTGAACCGGCGATCTCCTCCGTGACAGGGAGGCGTGATAACCCCTTCACTACGAGCGCACGAGTTTTCGACTCCACGTACTATAGCAAAATTCCACCCCTGGTGCAACCGCTCATAGGCAGCTATTTTCGGGTGTAGAAATAGGGAAGTGAAATGGTATACTTAACAGGTACTAGCAGGCAAGTTGAATACGCCGCTATAGCTCAGCTGGTAGAGCGGCGCTTTCGTAAAGCGTAGGTCTCCGGTTCAAATCCGGATAGCGGCTCCACATTGTAATGAAACATATTTTTCAAACCACACTCAAACAAATTCTCGCCGACAGGCCTGTATTGCTATTACTATTTGGCCTACTGATCGGGGGCGTGGCATACATTATGTATGTTGCATTTAATCTAAACGCAAGCGACCTGCAGCTTGCCACTCGTTATACCTCGTTTGGCGAAACACATTTCTATCGTGAAAAATGGTGGTACCTGCTAAGCTTCGTTGGCTTTGGCATGCTGTTCATTATTGCCCACATAACAATGCTCGCAAAGCTCCATGCGATCGGCCTGCGCCAGCTTGCGGTAGCATTTGCATGGCTATCGCTTATCGTGCTCGTACTGATGTTTGTCTACACGTATGCGGTCTTAGGCATCGCGTATCTGAATTAGCGTATGATAAATCTCGAAATCCCCCTAAAAAATCGTTCACGTAGCTATCGGTTCTTTGAAATGGTCCCGGGGCTCGTAAGCTGGGGTTCGATCATTCTGCTGATAGTACTGAGTTTACTGAATCCAATCTTGGCGAGTATCTATGTTTTGGCGTTCATCGCTACGCTGCTTGTAAAGGCATCCGGCATTGCATACCACACGCTTATTGGGTCGATGCGCATTGAAAAAGCGCAAAAAATCGATTGGCATGGGCGACTTATGGATTTAAAAGATCCTGAGGCGGCGTATTCTCGCGTGAATTCCAGCCGAACGCGCGAACTGGGTGAAAAAGCACACGCTGAGAACCTGCGCCTTATGGCGGCAGCACCGAATACGTATCCAAAGCCGAACGATATTTACCACGCGGTCATTATTCCTACCTACAATGAGCCGTATGAAGTTACTCAGCCAACTATAGAAGCGATCATAAACGGAACGTTCGACCCAAAGCAGATCATATTGGTGATCGCATACGAAGAGCGGGGTGGCAACGCGGTTGAAGGTACCGTTAAGCAGCTACGCGATGAGTACGCGCATCGCTTTAAGGCGCTCGAAATCATTAAGCACCCTAAAGACCTGCCAGATGAAGTAGTTGGTAAAGGGGGTAACATTACCTACGCCGGTCAGTTCCTCGAAAAATGGCTGACAAAACAAAAGATCGATATCAAAAACGTCATCGTGACGACGCTTGATAGCGATAACCGTCCGCACCCAACCTATTTTGATTACGTTGCCTATGAATTCATTGTGCACGACGACCGTAAGCACCTAGCATTCCAGCCAGTCTCGCTATTCCTGAATAATATCTGGGATGTACCGGCGCCAATGCGCGTTGTTGCTACCGGTAACTCATTCTGGAATATTATCTCGAGCATGCGGCCGCACACGTTGCGCAACTTTGCGGCTCACTCCCAGCCTATGGAAGCGTTAGTAGAAATGGGCTTTTGGAGCAAGCGTACGATTGTGGAGGATGGCCATCAATACTGGCGCAGTTGGTTCTACTTTGGCGGACGCTACGAAGTTATTCCTATCTATGTACCGATTTACCAAGATGCCGTACTCAGTGACACATATATGAAAACTCTCAAGGCGCAGTTCGTACAGCTTCGCCGTTGGGCATATGGAGCGAGTGATGTGCCGTATGTAGCAACCAGGGTATTTACTCGTAAGCGCAATGTGCCGTTTTGGGCAGGGTTCACGCGCTTTATGCGACTACTCGACGGGCATGTAACATTAGCCTGCGTGTCGATCATTGTCACATTCGGCGGTTTCGCACCGCTTTTCATTAATCCAGAAGCGTCACGCTCCGTCGCAGCCAATCAGTTACCGGAAGTTTTGAGCGTACTACAGCGTGTTGCCATGATTGGACTGTTCATTACCATATTCCTGGCATTTAAGATGCTGCCGCCGCGCCCAGCCCGCTATAAGCGTCGTCGTAACTTTGGCATGGTAGCGCAGTGGCTCCTCATGCCATTTATTGCTATAGGATACAATGCCGCCGCCGCATTCTACTCGCAAACCCGGCTAATGTTTGGCCGCTATCTCGATAAGTTCGATGTCACTGACAAAGCGACAGTCGAAACGATCGACGCTAAAAAAAGCTAATGTATACGTATTGACCAAGGACTGTAAAAGGGTTATAATACTAATTAACCTTGAGGTGGCTCGTGCTGGTCATGGTACCTCGCGCCGGCTTCGTGCCGTCGCATCGGTCATTTTCGAGGTTTGAGAGGGTGGTAGTCCAACTACTGCCACAGGAATCCGCTCCACCTTGGTGGTTCGGACATCAGGAAACAAAGTGGCTACACGATACGCGAGGCGCGGAAGATTTAGGTACGGCCACTACCTAAAAAAGATGATCTCATCTTTCGTCCCTCGACCGCGTGCAGACGGCCCATTCTGCACAAGCTCCTCCCATGCCCCCGGGAGGAAAGTCCTCGGTTCCGCCGCTCTAAGCGCGCGGCCCCCACCGCGAACGACCGCCGCGCGCGCGTCCATCGCCAGCGGCGGAACCGGGGCACTAAGCACCGATCTCTCCAGGGGATCGGGAAGATGGGACATCAGGGTGTCCCACTATCAGGCCCTGGCGTGGTCGACTAGCTCAGTTCACACTGACACAGTCGTCTACGCCAGGGCAATTTTTCTTTTTAGGTGCTTTATCGGATACTTGGCCGGCCACGCCGGTTTCGCGTTATTTCCACAAGGCCATGGCCGGCAGCATATTGCAGGGCAGCCAGCTCATCAAATCGCTTTAAAACATGATGTGTTGTGGCTGCTATGTCATCAGCGCTCGGTGTGCGCACTTGACTGATCAGTAACTGTTCTACTGTTTCGGCAAGTGAAAGGGAGTGTAGTTGCCGAGCTACTGCGTCATGGGAAAAGCTAGCGGCAATACTAAGAGTTAGCTTACTGAGCGAGAATGGGGCACTCGATTCTGGGCTCTTGCGCGGCCCATAATGAATGGATATCGAGTCATCTAACGCTGGTTTTTCGTACGTCGTAAAAGTTTTACCACAGCTTGGGTTCAAGCATTGTCTCCGCCGCCAGGTTCCGGCACTTTTTTTATGGGGCCGACTATTAGCAACCTTCGTTTTCGCGTGGAAACAATTAACACAAATCATGTCTATATATTGACATACAGCTATTGAAATAGCTAGTGGAAAACGTAAGTGGAATAGTGGGAAAACTAAAAAAGAAGATCGCCGCTAGCTAAGCGGCGATCGGATAGATGTCGATGTGACAGGGAAGAAGTATATCTTACTTCTTTGAAGCGACGTATTCTTTACGAGCTTCGGCCCAGGTCTTGTTCAGCTCGAACCCTAGGTTGAACTGGTCAAGTTTTGATGGTTTTTGGTTTTGGGGGGTGAGTTGCTTTGTACTCATATTCTCATATTAGCATAAGCAATAAAAAATGTCAATAGAACATAGAGCATACGTATATATCACGAAGGGTATATGAAAAGGGTAAATCAATCGTTTTGGGTAGTGGAAAAGTGGCGGGGAAATGTGGAGTAATAAAATTGTCGACCTAGTGGTCGACAATTTTGCTTGGTGGGCGATAGAGGATTCGAACCTCTCACCTCCTCAACGTCAATGAGGCGCTCTAGCCAAATGAGCTAATCACCCAAGATGTAAGACTCATACGATTTTAACAAACAGGGGCGGGGGTTGCAATAATCAGGGGTAGGAGAATAGAATATAACTTGAATGATGACGCGGCGTAACGACCCGCAGAGTTCCGTAGGAGCGATCGCAGACGAACGATATCGAACGCGGTAATAGAAATAGCCAAGGTGGAACCTCCGGAGACGGACCGAGGCACGTGGATCAGATATTCTGATTATGCACGTGTCTATTTTTATAATCAAAAGGAGAGTTCCGTGAAATACCGTACCGTAACTGTAGTCGCAATTCTGGTAGCCGTTGTTGCCGCGGTTGGGCTAAACTTGATCAGCTATAGGGTGACCGACGGAAGTAGTGGAATAACGGTATTCGATGGGCAAGAGCAGGTTAAACCTGTGCCCGAATATTGTATTGCGGCCGGCGACAGCATTGGCCAAGGGCTGCGCGGTATGCCATTTACGAATCTTATAGATAAAGACGACTGCAAAGGAAACGATGTATCGTACCCGGTCTCATATCTGCTGAACGCGCTGGTGGCGTTCGTGGGAGTAGGAGTTTTAGCGGCGGCGTATATGGCAATTACACGAACAAAGGGGAATCGAGTATGAACGACGAACAAGTATATGCCATGCGCCATAGCTTGGCACATATCACCGCCACTGGGGTAAAGAAACTATGGCCGCACGCCAAATTCGGTGTTGGCCCAGTGGTTGAAAACGGATTTTATTACGATATCGACTTAGGCGACGTGAAAATATCCGAATCTGATTTTAAGAAGATTGAAAAAGAAATGCGCACCGTAATCAATCGCGATGAGCTATTCGAACACTCCACTATGCCGATTGATCAGGCGATCGCATGGGCCAACGACAATGACCAGCCATACAAATCGGAGCTACTCAACGATTTGAAGCGGAGTGGGACTACGGTCGCTAGCGATCTAGACGCCAGTGAAATGGGAACGATCGCCGAAGGAGATGCAGCCTTAGACCATGTTGGATTCTACACAAATGGCGACTTTACCGACTTGTGTCGCGGGCCACATGTCGAGAGCACTGGCAAAGTAGGCGCATTCAAATTGATGCGCGTAGCCGGAGCCTACTGGCGCGGAAACGAGAAGAATCCACAGATGCAGCGACTCTACGGCGTGGCGTTCGCGACTCAAGAAGAGCTCGATGCTCACCTTGAAATGCTCGAGCAGGCGAAGGCACGTGATCACCGTAAGCTAGGTAAGGATCTTGATCTCTATACCACCAGCAACCTGGTGGGTGCAGGACTGCCGCTGTTTACTCCACGCGGAACAGTACTTCGTGATGTTGTCGCGGGGCTTTCTAACCAGCTCCGCCAGCAAAAGGGATTCACTAAAGTGTGGACTCCACATATCACTAAACAGGATCTATATGAAGCGTCTGGCCACTGGGCAAAGTTTGGTGATGAGCTATTCCTCGTAACCAGCCAGGAAACTAGCGACAAAATGGCACTAAAACCGATGAACTGCCCACACCATACGCAAATTTTTGCATCACAACCACGTAGTTACCGAGATATGCCTGTGCGGTATCTCGAAACCACTACGGATTACCGTGATGAGAAGACGGGTGAACTAGGTGGACTTAATCGCGTGCGTTCGCTCACGCAAGACGACAGCCATGTGTTTGCGCGGCCAGACCAGATCGAGCAAGAAATCGACGGCTTATTGGCAAGCGCACGTGAACTCTATGAAACGATTGGGATGAAACTCCGTGTACGCCTGAGCTACCGTGATGATTCAGACGCGTATCTTGGCGAGCGAGAACTGTGGGACTCAGCCCAGGCACAGCTCAAGACCGCTGTTGAAAAGAACCAGCTGGAGGACTTTGAGCAAGATGGCGAAGCCGCGTTCTACGGCCCTAAGATCGACTTTATGGCAACCGATGCGATCGGGCGTGAGCACCAAGTGGCAACCGTGCAACTCGATTTTGTGCAGCCTGAACGATTTAAGCTACAATACACCGATCAGGACGGAAACTTCCAGACTCCGGTTATGATTCACTGCGCGCTGCTCGGGAGCATTGAGCGTTTCCTAAGCGTGTTTATTGAACATACCGGGGGTTGGTTCCCCTTATGGGCTGCTCCTGAGCAAATCCGGATTCTAACAATCAACGATACTGTGCTCGACTATGTTGAAGAGATCGAAGCAATGCTTGCGGACACAGTCTTGATGCAACCAGTGAAATATAACGAGCTACGTTTTGCACGCGATGATCGTAACGAATCTCTCGGTAAGAAGATTCGTGAAGCCACTGGCATGAAGATTCCCGTGCAGCTGATTGTTGGGCCAAAGGACAAGGAATCTCGTGAAGTGAGTGTGCGCACCCAAGGTGGAGAAGAGAAGATTGCGCTCAACAACCTTACAGACTACTTACGGAGCCTATAAATGAGAAAACTAATCATCGCGATTGATTGTGATGATGTGTTGATTGACTCTTCAGCTCGAATCGTTGAAAGGTACAACGCCAAGTACGGCACATCGATCGATGCGAGCCATATGTATAGGGAGGATCTCGACTGGGGCGCTGGCAGCCATGAAGCTGCGATCGAGCGGATGAACACGCTCCTGGAAGAAGATCGGATTCTGGATAGTCTTATTCCGAGTGAAGAAACAATTAGCGCCGTGCGAGCACTGGCATCCCAACATGAACTCCATCTTGTAACAGGAAGGCAAACCTATCTGGAACCTTCCACGCGGGCTCTTCTTGATACATATTTCAGCGGCTGCTTCACATCGATCGAACATACAAACTATATTGCCAGTGCAGCAAGCCTGGAACCTCGCAGATCAAAAGGCGAAGTGTGCGCGCAGCTACGGGCCGATATTCTGATAGATGACCATGTGTCACACGGCAAGAGTGTTCTTAGTCATGGAGTGCGTGAAGTGCTCTTGTTCGGTGATTACGCGTGGAATAAAACAGATGATGACATTCCCGGTATTACACGTTGTCACAATTGGCAGGAAGTGCTGCAGAATGTAGAGACAATAGGTAGTGAAATCTGATACTGCATTTCGTCATCGTATTGAGCAACTCATGGCGCAAGTGCCACACGGGCAAGTTACGACATATGGTGATTTAGCTGGGCTTGCTGGGCAAGCGAATGCCAGCCGCATTGTTGGCGGTATAGCACATTACGGAAATCCTGATTTGCCGTGGCACAGATTGGTTAACCGGTTTGGTGGCTTAGCTGCAGGCTTTCATGGCGGGCGCGAAGCGCAGGCGCAGCTACTCGAACAAGAAGGAATACATTGTACGAATCACATTGTCGAGGGATTTCAGGAAATTAGATGGCGTCCGATCGACTCATAGCTATTGTTGGTCCTACAGCGAGTGGTAAAACGGCTCTCGCAATTCGTATTGCTGAGCAGCTTAATGGTGAAATTATTTGTGCGGACTCACGCACTATCTACAAAGGTATGGATATCGGCACAGCTAAGCCGACAACTGAAGAACAATCCAAAGTGCCACACTGGGGGTTAGATTTAGCGGAGCCTGGACAGCCATTTACTGCGGCTGATTTTAAAAAGTACGCTGATGCAAAAATTGCAGATATTCAGGCGCGAGGTAAACTGCCGCTTTTAGTAGGTGGCACCGGATTATATGTAGACAGTCTGTTGTATGATTTCACGTTTGGCGAAAAAGCTGATAATTCGGTGCGAGATCGACTTGAGACAATGAGCATAGAAGAACTTACAAAATATTGCATCACTAACAACGTTACATTACCTGAAAATAAGAAAAATAAGCGTTACTTAGTGCGCGCGATCGAGCGAAAAAGCATGAGCAACATCGGTAAATCTGTACTGAGGACGCAATACCATATTGTAGGAATAGCTACGAATATACACACATTGCGAACACGAATTGTACAGCGTACCGAACAATTGTTTGCAAATGGAGTTGAGCAAGAGGCTACTTTGTTGGGCAAAAAATATGGTTGGAATTCCGAAGCAATGACCGGAAATATCTATCCACTACTAAAAAAACATTTTGATAATGAGTTATCAATCGACGATGTAAAAGAGAAATTCGTAACCGCAGATTACAAATTAGCAAAACGGCAAATGACCTGGTTCAGGCGAAATCCCGATATCATGTGGGCAACATTACAAGATGCTGAGAGCTACATAAAAAGCTTGCTCGCGACTGAATAACTTCTGTGCTACTATTAACCCTAGAAAGTTATTCGGTAGAAGATAATGATTGACGCACTATTCGGTTCAAAGACTCGCATTAAGCTACTGCACTTGTTCCTGAACAATCCAGGTAAGTCTTTTTATGTGCGTGAGATTACTCGTTTGATCGATGAGCAGATAAATTCCGTACGCCGTGAGCTCGCCAACATGATGAACGTAGGTATCATCAAAAGCGATACGGCAGACAATAAGCTGTACTACGAAGTTGATCAGCGATACGAACACTACGTGCCATTACGGGCAATTTTTGGCGACGATAAAGATACGGCGACCAGCGCGGTGAAGGCACCTAAGCAATCAACACTTGATTGGCAAGCGCGTTTGGACGAGCTGGGCGGTATCAAGCTTGCTGTCATGGCAGGGGTGTTTGTTGCTGGGAGCGCGAGCAAGGTAGACTTGCTTCTGGTTGGTAATCCGGCTCCTGCGCGCGTAAAGGCTTTCATTAAGACACTCGAAAAGAAAGAAGGTCGTGAGCTCAACTATAGCGTGCTCTCGTACGATGAATTCTACTACCGTATCTCGATTCGTGATAAATTTATTACAGAGCTCATGAGCAGCAAGCACGTTGTGCTGCGTGACGACGAGCAAATACTCGCTAAATCCAAGTAGGAGAACTATGTTCGATATTGAATACAAGGGTGGCAACACCGTTGTCATTGCAACTAAGAAATCAAAGCTGATTACTGACCCAAAGTTGTCGGTGGTTGGGCTCACAGATATAGAACCAAAAGGTATGGTAGCACTTGCTACTGAACCGCGTTTTGAAGTGCGCTCCGAAACAGCATTACTCCATATCGAAAGCCCAGGTGAATACGAAGTAAGCGATTTTTCGGTCAAAGGGATTCCAGCGCAGAGACACCTAGACTCTGAGGGATTTGGATGCACAATTTACCGCGTGGAAGTTGGCGATGTTCGCATGGCTATTATCGGCAATATTGACCCAAAGCTTAGCGATGAGCAGCTTGAAGCAATCGGCGTAGTAGATGTAGTTATTATTCCAATTGGCGGTGGTGGTTACACCCTCGATGCTACAGCGGCTGCGCATCTTGTTCGACAAATTGATGCCAAGGTTATTATTCCGGTTCACTATGCAGACAGTGGCTTGAAATACGAGGTACCACAAGAAGACTTTGAAGTGTTCCATAAGGAACTCGGTGGGGAAGTTGAGACAGTAGATAAGCTGAAGGTGAAGGCTGCTAGCTCATTGCCGCATGTGTTGACGCTATATAAGCTGACTCGTAGCTAACCTTTTGTCTCTCTTCTTTTGACTTGAATCAAAAGAAGCAAAAGCTCAAGTCCTAGTATTTGATTCTTGGGCGAGCATTGTGGATACCTACAATCGCCGAAAGGACTCGTTTCGCTCAAACATCTTCCGTCGTTTAATTATCGGATTCACGAACATTCTCGCTGAGAACGTTGAATGGTCACTAGATTCATTAAAAAATCTCCGGTTATCGGAGATTTTTTACAGGTGCCTTGTTTGTTACTTGGCTGGTTCGGTAACGACCGGGTTCAGCAGGCCTTTTTTCTTCAGCGTGCGGATTGCCTGAGTCGAAAGGACCATAGTGACCTTTTGACCGTCTACCATGAACGTTTTTTTCTGCAAGTTAGGCTTGAAGACGCGTTTGGTGCGCCGCAAAGAGAAGCTCACGTTGTGGCCGAATTGTTTACCTTTACCGG
>DJJF01000016.1:0-16281 GCA_002434005.1 Candidatus Saccharibacteria bacterium UBA6575
CAGTTTCCATAGCCTATTTAGAACATAATTAGGCCATGAAAAAAATAGTCATGTGCACCATATTCGCAGCATTCATTATGACTAGTCTTCTATCTATGCAAAAAGTGAGCGCAGCTAGTAATTACGATACATATGTAGCTCTCGGAGATTCCGTTGCTTCGGGTGCAGGACTAGGCAGCAATCTGAACGCCACGTGCGACCGGTCTTCGTCCGCCTACCCTAGCGTTCTTGCAGCCAAGCTTGGTACAAGTGTCACCAACCTAGCGTGTAGTGGAGCCAAAGTCGATGAAGGTATTTACGGTAACCAGAAACGTGGCTCGTCTATCATTGCTCCGCAGCTCAATGCCGCGTTTGCTGGCGGCACGCCCGACCTGATTACTCTGACAATAGGCGCTAACGATGTGCGCTGGGCAAACTATTTGCGCGATTGCTACGTATTCGAATGCGGCTCTGCACTCGATAAAGCACGTGCAGTCGTGTACCGCGCTGATTTACGCTACGAGCTCGCCAAAGCATTAACTATCATCCAGCAGCGTAGCGGCAGCACGCCACCAACCGTGCTAGTCAACGGTTACTATAGCCCGTTCTCTAGGACTGCTTGCAGTGCCACCGATAAGATCACATTAAAGGAGCGACTTTGGGTCAATGAACAGAAAGGATACCTGAATAACTCCTTGCGTTCAGTGACCCGCAGCTTCAGCTTCGCAAAGTATGTACCGGTCGATTTTGGTAGCCATAAAGTATGTTCATTGGACACATGGCTGCAAGGCCCAAATGCTAGCGCACCGTTTCATCCGAATGTAGCGGGGCAGCAATCAATTGCAGATGCAAACTACCGTGCGCTAAGCCGCTGATTAAAGATTTAGTCCTGGAGTTCGAGTAGTCGCTGAAAGAGTTTCCCTCCATCACCGCTTTCAAACAGATTCACCCAGGCACCTTCGTTGAAGCGAGCATTGCGCATCACTGCACTAAGAAGCTTGAGTACGGTCTCCTGGTCAAGGTTATCGAATTTCTCTGGGTCTTTAGACGTGAAGATATCGCGTCCCTCTTGCCAGTTTGGCCAATCAAATGTAACTACTAGTTCATTATTGTTTAGGAATTGTCGGGCTTCGGTAAGAATTGGTGCTTCAACGACATATGGTATTTGAATCGTACCACTTTCAGTCTTTTCACCACCTTTCCATTCTCCCCACGACCCACCAAATGTATTTAGATTGGTGACTAGTTCATTAAGTTCTGTTTTCATCATCTGTACCGATTTCTGCCTCAATATCCTCCGGTGAAAGATTTACCACTGAGGCCATAGTTCTAATGATGCGAAGCTTTGTGTCGGTATTATTACTTGTCGCCAGATAATAACCCGAGTTTCCAATCTCTATGCTTGATCTGAATGCCGTACTATCTTGCTTTAAATATGCAGCAAGATTCTGGTGGTTCTTAATCAGCTCAATCAAGTTTGGATACCTTGAATATAATGTATCAGCAACTATATCAACTGCTTCCGCCCAAGCCTTAACTGTGGATTTTTCACCGAATACACTTATCGACCGTATGCTTTCACCCCGTAAACTAACATCTTCTAACAGGCTTACAGAAGCACCTGCGACCGGTAGAAAGCTACTGTTAGGGTATGGCCACATGGACTTCAACTTTTTCACCCAGTACTCTTGGCGCTCTTTCAGCGTGTCTTCGTTCCATACATCGTGTTCCGCAATCCATTTATTCATCGGCAATTGACTATAGCGAAATCCGACCTGTTTAATTTCACCAGTCTTTTTATTTTTCACTTCGAGAGTCATTTTATTTCGCTCAGTGTCGGGAGTACCGTCTGAAATATACGGCAGATTAGAATATTCGGAGTTATATCCAGTCAGCGTTAAATTAGCCAATGTATGCAAGTATTCGTTGTGAATACGCTCATACTCATAGCCAAGCATGTCTTTCCATTGCCGTCTATTTAAAGTTTGAGGCATAACGTGTTCAACAGTTAAATCTAGACTATCTTCTTGGATCTGGCGAAGAGTAGATTTTCGCTCTTTACTAGTTTCATCAAGCACCGACAGTACATAACTGCGTATACTGCTACCATGTTGTTCGTAAAACGGATACGTACGAATCGCCTTCTCATATTCAATGTCATCAGGAATACGCGTCTGGCCCGATTCGTTTAGCAATATGTATTTTAATACATCAACATAGTCAGCAGATGGATCGCGTCTGATGTAATTCAAAACTTGACCGTGCAATGAAGACATCAGCCGATCAACGCTAGTGGTGTAGAAATTCACAATAATACGACGCGAGAAATACGATTCTATAAGTTTGAATATTTCAGTCAATTGCTTATCGTCAGCAAGCTTGCCGTCAGCATGATAACTCAGTACGGACATCGCAAATGGAATATATAAATCCACTTTAATGTACCGCATTTTAAATATTGTGTCAGCAATATCTCTGTACTCGCCCCATTCAGATCCATGCCTACTAATTTCATTCGTATCAGTTAGCCGAAGTAATTGATAGAACTTCAATGACCGCTTAATATCGCCGTAAAATTTTTCGAGTGATTCTTTAGATTGCTCTTCTCCAACGGCTTGATAGAATTGATTTTTGAATTCCGAATACACATCAGGTAATTTAACATTGGCTTGAGTTATCGAAATAAGGTAATACCTAAAGAAATCTGTAATATCGTCGCGGTCAACATCAGTCAATGTTCTTTCGATCGGCTTCCAGTACTCTTGATATACGTGATTGCGCGATTCCTTACTGTTGAGCATCAGAGAAAAGTTTCGAATCTTATCACCACTAGATAACGGCTTACCGGTTGAGTTAATACTTTCAAAAACACGCTGCGGATTATCGTCGCCAGGTTCAAGCGTAATGCTTACGATCTTGAAGTATTTTAAGCCATTTATATAGCTGGACAAATCTTGTTTTTGTGCAAAATAATCTTTGAAGACTGAGTAAACATTATAGAGATTACTAAGTTTATCTTTGTCGGTAAGCTCAGCCGCATCACCATTAGAATCGAATATGTGCTGCAGAATCTCGTTATCCGTGGTGACAGTGCGGAGCTTTATTCTGTTATTCTTTCGGTTTTTATTTACCAAATAGTTATCTAAAATATCTTCTGGTGTCATCTCTGCATCACCGAGCAAATCAGGATTACGTTTTACTATGTGGTAAATTGCAAAGATAAGTAATAGTGAAGTCGTGACCCGCTGCTGACCGTCGATTATCGAATAGGCGTCATCACCATCCTCGTCTTCAACTTGAACGACTGTGCCAAAATAATGACCCCTGCGCGTAAGAGTGCATTCTTCCAAATCCTTCAAATACTCATGCGCGTTAACAATTTGCCAAGAATATGGGCGTTGAAATTCCGGGATATCAAAGACAGCGCCAGGTTGATACAAGTATTTTTTTATTGTGGTATCCGCAAACTTCATAGAACAATCCTTTTATCTATAGTAGCACCGGGAACTCGAACAGGCCGAGATCATGCGTTTTAGTTCATATTCAATTCAAATGTATACTTAGATTAATTCCATCTAGTATTTTATTCTTTTTGTTATTTTTACAGTATTTCCCTCCATCTAACTTATGCTAATCTAGATACAATGAATCCGTACCAATTGTCTAATAGAAGATACACGGGCAGTAAAGCGCAGCTGCTCGAGTGGATTGCAGAACTCGTACTTGAGCACACCGCGGGAAATTCGTTTTTGGATCTTTTTGCCGGTACCGGCGTAGTAGCCGAAGAAGCATCTAGGCACTTCTCGCAAATTATTGTGAATGATTTTCTTCCGTCGAATTACGCATCCTACCAAGGATTTTTTGGCAAGGGGCGTTATAGCGCAAAGAAGATTGATAAAAAAATCTTTGAATATAACTTGATAGATGCCACATTACTTGGTGACAACTATTTTTCTACAAGCTACGGTGACAAATTCTTCTCTATGGAAAACGCTCGAAAGATTGGCCGTATTCGAGATCTCATTGAAGCTGAAAAAGAAGAGTTTACAAAACGCGAATACTGGATACTTCTCTGCTCCCTTATGTATTCAGCTGACAAAGTTGCTAATACCGTGGGGCACTACGATGCATTCTTTAGTAAGCAGAGTAACCGTGGGGTGTTTATGATGAAGCCCATTGCAGCACATGTAAACTCAGGGTATAAAATCTATCACAAGGACGCGAATCTTCTTGCGAAAACAGTTCAAGCGGACGTTGTGTACATTGATCCTCCGTATAACTCTCGGCAATACAGCCGTTTTTACCATGTTCTCGATAACTTAATAACCTGGGAAAAACCCGAGCTATTTGGAGTGGCGCGCAAGCCTGAACCCACCAATATGAGTGAGTACTCTAAAACCGGTGCAAAGCATGCATTTAAAGACTTGATTGAAAACTTAAATTGTAAATATATTGTAGTCTCGTATAACAATACGTTTAATCCTAAAAGCAGTTCGTCGAAAAATAAGATTACATTTGATGAGTTACTTGAGATATTAAACGCGAAAGGCGATACGATAACCGAATCAAAATCACACAAGCATTTCAACGCAGGGAGTACGAAATTCGATGATCACAGAGAATACCTCTTCATCACTAAAGTCAGATAATGCTCCTTTGGTTCGATCACCCCTCTTCTACGTTGGTGATAAATATAAGCTGCTATCGCAGCTCCTGCAAATTTTTCCGAGTGACATAGATCGTTTTATTGAACCATTCACAGGTGGAGGTTCTGTGGCGCTAAACGTCACCGCAAAAGAGTACTTACTAAACGACATTGATGCAAATATTGTGCAAATTCATACGATGCTCGAGCGCAGCGCAGCAAAGCGAGAATCATTTTTCCGACAAGTATCTGGCTATGTTCATTCCTATGGGCTGAGCCGATCGTATGTCGAGGATATCGTACCAGATGACTTAAAGGTAGCGTGGAAAAAAACGTACTACGCAAAATTCAACGATAATGGCTACAAGCAACTGAGGAATGACTATAATACTGAAGCTATTAAAGATCCCGTGAAGCTATACCTTCTGCTTATATACGGATTTAATCGTATGATTCGTTTTAATGGCAGTGGAGACTTTAATGTACCTGTAGGCAACGTGGACTTTAACAAGAATGTTTTTCAGTCACTTAACACGTATTTCGATTGGGCATCTTCACGGCGCATAACTTGGAAAAATCTCGACTATAGTGACTTTTTAAGCTCTATTCAGTTTTCTGAAAAAGATTTTGTGTACCTTGATCCACCATACCTCATTACATTCAGCGAATACAACAAGCTCTGGAACATTGAAAAAGAACAAGCTATGCTACGGCTTCTGGACACACTGAATGCAAAAGGCGTAAGGTTTGCGGTGTCGAACGTTACGCACTACAAAGGAAAGATAAACGATACCTTCCTCGAGTGGTCAAAAAAGTATAGCGCTCACGTGATACGGAGTAACTATATAAGTTATCACGATAATTCGATTAAGGATTTCAAAGAAGTATTAGTTGCAAATTTCTAAGCACCTAGTTCGGCCCTGAATCGTTCGATGATCGCAGATGTTTGAGTCTTCATGTCATCGGTATTTGTTTTATTTCGAGTAACAGCAATAAACTCCTCTATGGTATACGAACCAAAATTTATTCCTGAAGATCGGTTCTTTACAGTTGCATGCTCAAAGAAATCTTGCGTGTCTGTATGGACATAAGGCGCGACGAAAGATAAAAACTTCTGCGGTTTATCAGCAAACTCGGTGTTCGTAGTCATATGTCTAAAGACAGTTGTGGTTTCGCTGTTTTGTTGCTGTTGTCGATTCTGAATCAACGTAACCTCGATAAGCCAATACGTATCGGCATTGAAAATATCGATGTCCCCGCCCCCTCCTGGAGCATGCGAGTATGGCTTACCCTCATGGTCGGCCTTATAATTTGGACGAATCTCGTAATGATCGCCGTACACTGAAGCAACTAGTAGCGCCGTATAAAATTCAAGACGAAGTGGTTTGGACATCTCCTTAAATAACGAACTAGTTCCCCGAGCCAATACTTGCATCTCGTTTATGAGTTTAGTCTGATCAAGCGAGTACTGCTCAATCAGCTTTAGAAGCTTAGCAGTGTATTCAGTACCTTCAATCGTGTCGTCAGTACGAGCCTTCTTTATAATCGCATCTAAACTATCGGTATCTTGGTTGAGCGAACGGAAAAATAATGTCGCATCTTCTTTTGAGTCGTCATCAAGTTTGGGTGTTGTTTCGGCTAACTCATTAAAGAAATTTATTTTATTTTGGTTAAGACCAATCAGTTTTACGCCAGTATATTTTATTGAAACCATACCCATTATCACGAGCATCCTCAAGACAACATCAGGATAGTCTCTTGTGACAGTTTTTAGTTTTGTGGTCACACCTCTTGTTTTTTTAAGGTACGCATAAACATCCTCGGGGCTGTTAAATTTATGCGACTCAATCTCGGCAATGCATTCTTCCACGTTACCGTCACGGCTAAACATCGCTAATGTAAATTGCTCCAGCGAAAGCATATGACCAGATGCTTGTCTACGTTTTAGAATCTCAAAGATAAAGTTATAGAAATTAAAGTCGTTACTCACATTCCTGTATGGGGATCTTCGATTGCCTCGAAATGCTTGAACAGCGAAGGCTTCTTGCTCAGCCAGCGATCCTGAGAGTACGTCTTTTACTGTTTGCGAGATGTGGAACGGTTCGTTGTATCTCGCGTAGACAAAGCCGAATTCCGATGGTGTTCTTACATAGGTCCAGAAGCGAGCAGCGTATCCACGCGGAAATCCTCCATCGCCATTACGAGAAGTATTCACTTCAATGATGCGCTCCATAATCTCAGCGTCACTCTTTTGCAGGTCTACTCCGTCGCTGTCAACGAGTTCTTCTTTATATAGCTTCGTGACTATCGAAAGTAAATTTTTATCATTCAAAACAACGCCGTCAAACTCTTCAAGCGCAGATAGAATTACGAAATATCGCTCAGGGTTACGAATGGCTGTTTCGAGAGCCATTTGTTTATAGGTTGCGGGGCGTCGTGCTCTTGTAGGCATGGGGTTATTATAGCCTTCGTGCAGTCAATGGCCAAAACAAGTAGCGCAACCATGATAGTTTAGGGTAAAGTCAGGCGACAGATTCTATAGCGTCGACCATAGTGATAGGTACCGCACCCTCAACTGTTAATTGGTCTACGTCATCAGGGCTTGAGCCTAAAAATATTTTATGAATACCTAAAATAATTGCTAGATGATACTGAGGTACACCATTTCCAATCTTCAGCGGTATGGGTTGAACTTCTTTAAACTTCCCCTGAATTCCAACATCGGTGTCCATGAAGACTCGGTTATCGGGATTAGCCATTGATTCGATAATGCTGCCATGTGTTCGCACCGTAAGATCTTTTTGTCTAGGCGTTAATGTCTGAACATGCGCATTGAGGGAGTTAATGGCAATACTCGCGTGAGGTTCTGCCGACGCTAGATCATCGAATTGAAATAATCTCTCCTGATAGAGCATTGTCATATCGAAAATATTATCGATGTCGGGATTTTCAGTGAAAGCTGGCACCCAAAGCTCACTCATTACCTAATACCTGCCTTGAGTTAGTCGCTGTGCCATGACGAAACTATACATCAGCGTCGCTCATACACAAACATATGCACTGTCATGATAGTATTGATATGTACATTACTAACAAGTATCAAGAGTGCAGCGAGAGAACTAGCTTTATGACCTGCCGGCAACCTGTGTGAATACATGTGGTGCCCCCTCTAGCCCAATGCGGGAAAGATAAGTTACTAACAACTCCTTTTCTTGTCATATGGGCAGATACGAAAGGAGTTATTTTTATGACTAAATATAAAACAGCCGAGAGTGTGAGCCCTAAGCATCCAGACAAAATATGTGACCGGGTATCTGATGCGCTGTTAGATGCATACTTAGCGCAGGACCCAAATTCACGTGTAGCAATAGACGTAGCCGGCGGACATGGCACTGTATTCGTAACTGGTGAAGTCACATCGAAGGCCAAAGGTATCGATGTAACTGCGATCGTAAAGCGCATCGCAGGAGATGTAGAAGTAATCGAACACTTGGCAGCACAAAGCCAAGAGATCGCGAGCGGCGTAGATACGGGAGGAGCGGGCGACCAAGGGATAATGGTCGGCTATGCATGCGACGAAACAACCGAACTATTGCCGCTGGAAGTCGTGTTATCTCGCAACTTGAATCAATACTTATACGAACGTTGGCCCTATGACGGTAAAACCCAGGTAACCACCGCAGACGGCGTAATCGATACGATCGTCGCCAGTTTTCAACATGCGAAAAAGATGGAACTAGAAGCAGCCGTGAATGAATGGCTACGAGGACAGAAGTATGCGCAATACAAATTAGCTGGCAGTGTAAACCACGTAGAACCGCGCGTGACATTGCACTGCAACCCGGCCGGCGACTGGGACCGGGGCGGATTCGATGCCGATGCTGGTCTGACTGGACGCAAATTGATCGTCGACAACTACGGCCCACGTGTGCCAATTGGGGGCGGAGCGTTCAGTGGCAAAGACCCAAGCAAGGTTGATCGTTCCGCTGCATACATGGCACGAAAGATTGCCCGTGATTACCTGAAGCGGTTTAATGCGCGCGAAGTCACGGTGTACCTTGCTTATGCAATTGGTTACAGCCAAGCAATCGAGGCAACGGCAGTTGTTGACGGCAAAGAACAGGTCGTTGAAGGCTACGACTTATCTCCGAATGGCATCATTAAAGCTCTAAATCTAAAGCAACCGACTTATGAACAGACTGCTACATATGGGCACTTTGGCCACAACAAGTTCACTTGGGAGCAATGATTAATAATACTATCTCTAGCGTCACGAGCTCATGGTTTTGCGGCGCTTCAATATGCCGACAATTATCAAGGCTTCTTCGAATTCCTGTACTAGCTCAGAATCAATCGTACGAAATGATTCGTCGTTCAGCTGGGTAATCACGGCAACTTCGGCCGGTGTATCGCCGAACCACTTAGTTCGGTATGCATCGCCGAGTTCGATTGGGTACGTATCGGAGGCAGTTTCATACCCGGCCTTTAGGGTAAGAGTTGGCCGTTTACCGCGCGCTACACGTAGTGTTTTTTGAAAATATCGTTCGACATCGGTGCCATAAAGCATACTACCAAGGCTTCCATCGTCGTTGTCATCGTTATCGTTGTCCTCTTCTCCATCTTCAAACATACCGTCACCAGGTTCTGGAGTTTTTATGAATTCTGACTGAGCAGCCATAAGCTTCAGTATGAGATCTGGATCATCGAAATCAATCTCTTCCGAATCGACTTCAGGTGCGTGAAGCATGAGCGAATCGACGACCAGACCATCGCCAGCCCCTACTGATTCGAGCAATGGCCATTCTGTCAGCAGCTCATGGTCGTCGAGCGTATGTGTTTCACTGATAACGACTTCGAGGGCTATCTCCGCCAGCTTATTCCCCCACCTGTCTGTGTCGCTAGTACGTTCGATCGTAACTCCATAGTACGCGACGTCACCATTACCACGATGCAATGTCATCTCACGACCGATTGATCCAAATAGCCCCCGCATACCTCGCATAGTCGGCTGTGATGCACCGAGCGCTTCCGCCAGTATTGGCACAATCTGTCGTGTAAGGTAATCAGTGCTGTCTGCGCTTCCGTAAATGCCGTAGTCTGGTCCTTCGGTCCGTCTGCGTGTTTGACGAGGCTTGCTATTGGCTTTGTCCGCAGTGTGTTGATCGGGTATTTCTGGCACGATAATTATCTCGTAAATTATGGCTTATTGTGCTTACAGTCCGCATGAAAGTCAATAATACGCTCAAGTAGTGCTTGGACCTTATATATGCTAAACATAAGAGTATTTATTGACAAAGAATTTTTAAATTGCTATAATATCAATACGGTGGGCGAGTGGGCTCGCCCTGTTCTTTCTTTGATCCCAAGCTGAGAGGCACGATGAATGATTGATTGGATTGAGTCTATGACTCTCGCGCAGTACCTCAAGTTCGCTGGACTGTCCATGTTCTGCTACATCGTGCTGGTGGCCGAATACGCGTGGTCCAGGCGCGCGCCGATCAGCCTGCTGGAATGTGACGGCTCCTATGCTGTTGCAACGTGGGACACCCCAGCAGCTTGATCGACATCACGGGAAGATGCAGTCCCCCGCTTACATATAAGCGGGGTTTCTTTTTATAGTCAGAACTGGCGTGTTAGTATATTGACCGCTCGACCGCCGAGTCGCCGCAGCTTCGGGATGATGCGTGGGTCATGTATTTCGTTGTCGGCCATGATACTTAAGAATTTCATGTTTTCAACTTCTGAGAACCTAATCGGTGCTTCAAGATAAATCGCTACAGTCGCTTCAATGTCTTCATGACTGCGATTCGTACGCGTTGCACGCCAGTTCGCGTTGCATACTTCAACCCGACGAACTGTGCCATATCGGTAAAATGCCTTGGGTTTATTTGTAAGTCGATCGAGCACCGTCAGTTGGTAGTCTCGAAAGCGGCTTTCATAACCTTTCCCCCCACGAATTTCATCAAGTTTAAATCCGTTGCCTAAGTCATCACTCCACTCGGCATCGTATACGATGTTATCGCCCTTTGTGCATTGATATAATCCGATTCTGTCGATAACATTAGCACTTGCAACGACAATGCGATCGATTGGAATCACCGTTTCTTGCAGTGTGGGATAAGCTTCAATTTCATTGCGGGTATGCATACTGTATCCATAATCGTAGCACTCATAAAAACCTAATCAAGCGTGAGTGGAAACTACCATTCTCGTTCCGTATACTACTTGCAGATGCTTGATCACCATATTCAAAAATCAATCGTATACGACTTAGCGTTCGCCGAAAGTCTACGTTTTAGTGAACTTAAGCCCGACGACATGGAAAATAAAGCTTTCACATATCACCTAAAGAAAGTGATGAAAGCAGGACTTGTTGAAAAGCAAGAAGATGGTCACTACAGCCTTACCATGAAAGGACGAAGAGTTGGCAAGGGTGCATTAAAGAAAGAAAGTCGGCTACTCGATAGAGCTTACTCGATCCTTCTGCTCGCAGTCAGAAACATCGATACCGATGAGTGGCTACTGTATAAACGGCAAACCCAACCGCTGCTCGGGTTGACGGGTTTTATGCAGGCCCAGCCCGTTGCCGAAGTTGACACACGCAGTACGGCCAAGCAAACGTGCTTCGAGCAAACTGGAATCGAGGCCGAATTCGCAGTTCAAGGCCATGGGTATTTTAGGGTGTACCGTAAAGGCGAGCTTGAGAGTTTTATCCATTTCACGCTACTACTAGCTGATTCTCCGTCGGAGTCACTGCGTGGAACAGCGGAATCGGCCGGTTACTTTTGGCAACGAACGCCGAACTTCGAGCGCCCTGATATGCTACCGAACATGCGAACACTTCACAAAATGTGCTTAGATCTACCTGGTTCGTTCGTTGAGCAGACGTTTGAGCTGTAGTTTTCATTTGTAGTCCTTTCGTTAACTTCTAACTTAACTATGGACTGACCTACCTTAAGAAGCAGTGAATACTTTTTCACCAAAGCTGCCTGCAAGTAGCTTATCGTTTGCGAAGAAAATACAAACTAAGCGTACCAGCAACTAACAAGCTAACTGCAATGATAATAAAGAACGTGAGTGGCGAGTCGGCACCTGGCGGCAGCTGAACATTCATGCCAAACAGCCCAGCAATCATGGTTGGCACGGTGAGCGCCAATGTAATCACAGTAAGTAGACGAATTGTCTCGTTTAGTCGAGTGTCCATGACTGCACGATATGAATCACGTAGATTCGTTATGGTACGAAGCAGCGACTTACAACGAGCGATTAGCTGTTCAAAATCAATAGAAAGGTCTTCAACAAGGTCTTTATCGTCTTCGCTGAGTTTCAACATGCGGCCACCAAGCAGTTTTTCAGTAGCGGTGTTAGTCGGAATCAAAGCATCCAAGTAGTCGTTGAGTTTACGCTCGTATTCAGTGAGTGTGGCAATGTCGCGAGCACGCAAGTTCGTAACATCGCTCGTTGCAGCACGCATTTGACGATTAATTGTGGCGACACGTCGTTGATACTGCACCGTAATTGCTTCCATCATGAGCATAAATAAGCGTGTGCGCTGAGACGTTGGCACACTTGTCGAGTCGATAAATGGCTGCCATAGCCTACCAAGAGAGTCGCGACTAACCGTGAACAAATGATCGTTAGAAATCGCAAAAAGAATCGGCGTAGTGTAGTCATTGAAGTCATCATCTGTATCTGGTAACCGTGTGATGAAATACGTAAAGCCGTCTTCAAGTTCAACCCGAGGTACCTCGTGAGGGTCGAGTGCGTCATTCAGGATGTCGACATCGACACCAAGATTAATGAGCGCTGTTTTTTCATCGTCGTTCGGACGCTCCGAGCGCACCCATGTGCCATCTAGCAAATTCTCTTTTTGCTCGATGTTCAGGTTAGACGGCGTGGCTCGCAGGTATTGCAACATACCCCTATGATATCAGGCCTGGCTAGGCTACAGGGATATGCAGCACAAACGAGTTCCCACTAGGCTCGTGTGTCGTAAGCGAAATACGGTATCCTTGTCTATCGGCTGCAGCTTTGGCAATAGACAACCCAAGACCAGAACCTTCACTGTGCTGCGATGAACGCGACTCATCAATGCGATAGAAGCGTTTGAAGAGCTGAGGCCTGTGTTCCGCAGGAATAGCCGATCCGGTGTCATGAACTGTCAGTTGGTGCTCAGCACCAGCAGTCATAAACGATATGGTGACCTCTGATGAAGCAGGGCCATACTTAATCGCGTTGTCGAGCAGAACTTGCAAGATCTGGGTGACCGCAGACTGATTAGCCTTGATAACGGCGGCGGGAATGTCGTGCTTAATAGCGATCTTCTTTTCGGATGCCAGTGGCTGGAGCGTTTCAATCACACCCAAGACAAGTTCTGACACCTGGATTTCAGATGGATTAGTATCGCTCGAATCTTGTTTTGCAAGGCCGAGCAAGGACTCCGATAATGCGCGCAGCTTGATCGTTTCAGATAAATTGTGCCCTATTAACTCTTTTGCCTGTGCTATGCTGAGCTTTTTCTTGCGCAGAGCAACCTCATTAGTAACCTGCAAAGCAGTCAACGGTGTGCGTAGCTCGTGTGAGGCATCGGAAACAAATCGTGCCTGTGATTCCATGGCAGCTTCAATTGGCTCCAATGTTTTGCGAGCCAGAAAGTAACTGAAAAAAGCCCCACCAGTAAGTACGATTAGATTGAGTAGCAACAGCGAAATGAGCAGCTCGGCACGTGCCTGCGCAGCACGTTCGTCGAATAAGTCTTGGAGGCTGCCGCGAGTATACTCATCGAACTGCATGATTGCACCTTGGTTGCGTGGCGGCAGCGGGCGATCGAACTGCGACGAGCTTATTGCATATATCACGCCTGAGAATACTAGCGTTAGACCAAAGATGATCGCCAGGTATGTAGCAGCCAAGCGGCCAGTATCGCCCTTTAAGTGCTTTTGAAGCGTAGCATTGTTAGGCATCGGGGCTCAGCTTATATCCAAAACCACGCACGGTATGTAATAGCGGTTTTTTGAATGGTTTATCAATCTTTGCGCGTATGAAGGTAATGAACACTTCGACATTATTAGGTAATACATCGGCATCGAAATCCCACACGTGGCTAATAATATTATCTTTTGATAGCACACGACCTGGATTACGCATCAAGTACTCGAGTATGGCAAATTCTTTGGATGTTAGCCTGATAAACTGTCCTGCTCGCTCTACCCGCTTGTCAGCAGGATCAAGTACCAAGTCACCAACTATTAGCGTCTCGCCAAGCGACTGATGCGGGCGACGAAGTAATGCACGAATTCGAGCCAGAAGTACATCAAAACTGAACGGTTTTGCCAGGTAATCGTCCGCCCCAGTATCAAGGCTTTTCACGATATCACGCTCAGAGTCCTTAGCAGTCAGCATAAGGATCGGCGTATGGTTGCCGTCGCTCCTTAGCTTCGCCGCTACCTGGTTACCGTCCATGTGTGGCATCATGATATCAAGCACAATTAGATCGTAGTCATCGGGTGCGGCAGACACCGTGTCATATCCTGCCTCGCCATCATGCTCGACATCAACCGCATAGCCTTCATCCTCAAGACCTTCCTTGATCGCTTGCGCGATACGATGCTCATCTTCGACTACAAGTATTTTCATATGTATTAGTGTAGCTTCTTAATCCTTAAATTTTGCTTAAATTACTGGAATTGACCTCGGGTCGGCGTTGACGGGTTGCGCGTAATCGTACCGGCTACAGAATCATCAGTATTGTCGGTACCTTGAATTTGCACAGTATCGCCTACTTGAACATCGCCGATCGCCGCATCATCCCCGTCATCTGTAACCTCCGTTTCGCTGGTTATGTCGAATGAGACTAGACCGCCAGTGCGTGCTTCTTTTACTGTAATCTTGCTTGAGGAGACTTCCGTTACTTCACCCGTTAGGCCGCCAAGCATACCCATGCGTTGCCCATTCGGGAAATCACCCTGCATGTCGCCGGGCCCCTGGAATGAATCACTTGGCCCTTGTGCACTGAGATTATTATTTGTACCGGCGCGACCGACCAACACCCCACCAACAAAACCAATCGCTGCTAGCAGTATCAGTGCACCTACGCCAGCTGCCCAAATACCTGGATTCATGCGTATAATGCGGCCTTCCACTGACTGATCGTTATGGATTGTTTCATCTTTCATCGTTATTGCCTCTGCTTCGTTGTTTTTACTAGTTGCCCATCGCGTAGTCGCAGTACTCGATCGGTGCGACCGGCAATATCGAGATCGTGCGTAACGACAATAATAGTTGTGTTTTCACTTTTCGCCAGTCCGTGGAGTAGGTCGAATATACGCTTGCCATTTTCGCTATCTAAGTTGCCAGTTGGTTCGTCGGCCAAGATTACGCGGGGATGATTTGCTAGGGCACGGGCGATGCTGACGCGCTGCTGTTCACCACCACTCATCTTGCCTGGCCGTCGTTTTTGTTTGTCGCCTTCAATGCCAACCTGCGTGAGCAATTCTTCGGCACGCTTACGGGCATCGAGTTTTTTCACCCGCGCATACTCCATAGGCAACATGACGTTTTCGAGAGCATTAAGATTTGGAACAAGATTATAGTTTTGAAATACAAATCCTATAGCCGAGCGACGATACTCGGTAAGTTTATGGTCGCGCAGTCGCGCAATATCTTGGCCATCTATATCAATTTTTCCTGAAGATGGGCTATCAAGCGCGCCGAGCAGGCCAAGTAAGGTAGATTTACCGCTGCCGGAACTTCCGACAATTGAGACAAATTCCCCGTCATCAATATCAAAGCTGACATCATTAACCGCGTTCACGGCGTGTCCACCTTGATTGAATGTCTTTTTCAAGCTACTGACTACTAACATATTATTCACTCCTCATTGCTTCAGCGGGCTTAATCTTACTAATCATTAGCGATGGTACGGCGCTACCCAATACGGAGATGAGCAGTGTTGCACCGACACCAGCAGCAAGCGTACTGACACCAACGGATGATTCAATATTCTGGAGAGTCTGGCGACCAAAGCCGAATGCCATTCCCGCTCCCCGTGGCCCACCCATACCTGGACCAGCTTGCTGGCTCGACGAACTGCTGGTATCAACAAGGAGACTCGTGAGTGGTGCAGAGGCAGCAATTCCGATACCCGAGCCGACAATAAGGGCAAGTGTGGTGAGAGTAACAGATTCTGCAACAAACTGTTTCATGATGCCGAAATTACTAGAACCAATCGCCTTCATGACACCAATTTCTCTGCGGCGCTCCCGTACGACCATGATCATGGTTAGCAGGATAATAACTGCGCCAGCGACAATGGCTCCAATAAGGCTAAAGAGTGAAATGGTTTTGACACTCTCGAGTGGGGCGACAAGCTGCTTAACAGTTTCTTGAGAGTTCGTAACATCTGCACTATCACTCAGTGAGCTTTCGATCGCAGTCGTTGTAGCTTCTAGATTGTCGATTGAATCAACACTAACCGTCGCACTCGTAATGCTACCGGACTGCTCAGATATGCGTTGGAGTGTAGCGAGTGGTACAAAGACGCCATTATTCGCAAAGTCCGTGCCGGCATCATAGACCCCAACTACCTTTATAGTTTGTCCGTATGCGGTGAACGTATCGCCGACAGTCAGACTGTTCTTCTCAGCCAAATCTTTACC
>DJJF01000016.1:16434-28551 GCA_002434005.1 Candidatus Saccharibacteria bacterium UBA6575
GCTCAGCCAAATCTTTACCAATCACAGCTACATTCGTGTCTTCTGTGCCTACGAACACTTTACCGCTCGTCCAGGTGACTGTGCTACCACCGAATGTTGATGCCAGTGATGTATCGCTAACGCCGGTTATTTGAACTGAGGTCATAGGGTTACCCATACCACCAGCTGGAGGAGCTTGTTGAGTAACGCTCGTACTCGTGTTCTCATTAGCGCGGCGCTGGCCTAGTGTGTCGGCTTCAACGGCACTCTCAAGGTCCGTCGTGTCGTCGGTCGTTAGCCGATCACGCAGGCTGCTTGTGACCGATGAAACATGCGCGATATCACTTAACTTTGAAATTTGATCAGCAGTAAGCGCTTCGCCACCGCCTTCAAAACCCATAACACCAGCTGGCGATACGGATATGGTGTTACCGACTGAACTTTTAACGGTGTCTATCTTTGCTTGTACGGCCTGACGAGCCGCCAGCATGGCGAGAATCAGCCCTATGCTGATACTGAGTATGATGACGATGGATCCTGTACGGATAACGTTACGGAATGTATTGCGCATTCCGCGGCTGAGCGGATTCATGTTGCTTTTACTTACCTTTCCTTTGGTTGATTCATTGGGTACGAAAGCAGTATCGCAAGTGGCGGCTTAAGCAAAGCTTAAACCCGCATTGCTGCGGGTTTAGTTAGTATAATTCTGTGTTATTAGTATCGACGTCGATGTCGACGACGACCACCTCCGCCACCTAGAATGCGGCGCTTATAGCTACGAAGGAAGAACCAAATACCAACGATCAGAAGGATAAGACCAAGTACCGCACCAATAGCGATGTAAATCAGGTGCATCGGAATGACCCAGAATGATTTCTTAACCTCGATTGTTTGATTCTTTTCACCGTAGGTAAAGGTAGCAGTTACCTCGTAATTACCGAAAGTTTCAATATTCTTGAGTCCAGTTTCCCATCTGCGCGCGCTATCGGGCAAAATGACATCGCGTGGAGTCTTGTTATTGAAATCCGCGTCGTATACTACCTTTTTATCTTTCGTGACAGAAATCTTACCCATCGGGCCAATCTGCACATTACCGTCGTTCTTGAAACGATACGTCACCTGAAGATCATCCGGTGTATTGAAATAGTTGCCTGATTTGCCCTTCTGCTGCACTTGAAAGTCCGTTAGACTTAGGGTCTCTTCAACTGGTCCCGGCACGCGCATAAGGATGAGTGATGCTACGCTGGCGCTCAAGTTTACCTGCCCACCCTCATCTGGTGATGTTGGAGCAAAACGAATAGCACCAAAGTATCCACCGGCCTGGGCCGTTTGTGGGACGGTGATGGTTACATCGATCACTTTCGACTGACGTGCCGGTATCGTCACATCTGCGAGTGGTGCCATAAAGCGTTTTAAGCTGTGCGTAGGAGCAAACTTGTCAGCATCGAGTATAAGTGCCGGTGTACCACGTTCGTCACCCGCAATAAAGTCATTCTGAACTGGCCGCACGGTTACCAGTCCATCGGTAATATTTGAAACTGTTACCTTAAGAATTTTTTTCTCGCCCGCTTTTATTTCTACATCGGCTCGAACAGGGGTTACCTTGAGCGTATTGGCAGTAGCTGCGAAAGTATCGCTTGCTGTAAGGGCTATTACCGCGAAAGCCACGATTATGCCAGCCAGAATGATTCGTAGGTCCACCAGCAATCGTTGGTTCAGAAGCACGTTATTCCCTTTTTTACGTAATTACTCTCAATCATAACAGATGCGGTTATGTTTGCAAGCCTGTCTGCAACCTCACAAAAACTCCCGCCTCCATTGACGGGAGTTTGCTTAGATTTGATTGATCCTAGAACTTACCAGTTGCGATAAGGCTTAGATCTGCCGAGTAGAGACCAGCCGCAGTGTTATTCGCTGCGCTTGCTCCGAAGGTCAATGGCATCCCCATGTTATTTACAGGCGCACTGTTAGTATCAAGAATAGGGTCGCCGTAGGTACTTGTGACACCAGTAGCGTCACCTGATACGTATCCCATTCGATAGACCGAGCTACTGTAGAATGCAACACCTGCTCCGGCACCGTCAGCATCGTACGGTTGAAGTGCTCCGTTGTAATTGCTTCCTGCGCCAGCAGCTGTTCCGGTGCGTACACCAAACTTGGCCTGGCCTTGCGTGATGTTGCTCGTGTCTGTGGCGGGTGCGATTCCACAACCTGCTGCATTGCTTGCAGCCCCTGCCCGGACTAAGCCACCACAGCCAAGCGTGCTGCTCTTGAGGCTGATGATTGCCCCGTTTACTGCATTGGTTGAAATCTGAGTTTGGACAGTACCGGTGTAGACGTTGTTTGAATCGAGAGCAATCACACCGCCAACATCAGCACCAAGTTTCAGTGTCGGAGCTGTCGCTACACCAGTACAATTCTCGCTGAATGCAGTACTGCCACCAGCTACACAGAATGTCATGCTTTCAAGGACAGCACCTGAAACGCCAATCGTCGGAGTTATTGACATCGCGACACCACCGTCATCAATATGAGTACCTGGAGTTTCAGAATCGTAAGCAGCAGAACCGCCATCGGCGTAGGTCAAGATACGAGCGTATAGAGGACCCGCTGCGTCAGGGTTATTAACACCTGTTAGAACGATAGTGTTCTCTACGTCAGCCGTGATCGTTCCATCTGCGATAAATGTATTCACATCAGAGTTGGTGCCGTCCTTAGTAAACCCACTTGCTGCAGCCGAAGAAACGCTGAAACCGGCAGGTTCATCACATTCCGCACCAATAAGAGGTGAGCTTGTACTCGCACAGAAATCAAGGACGATTTCGGCGGCGGCACTGTCTGGAGTAAATTTAATAGTATACTGTACTGCGTCCGCACCTGCAGACGAGCTACTTAATGCTACTGATCTTTGTGTTACCTGTGCAGCGAATACAATCGACGGTGCAATAAATGCGACCAGCAATGCAAACGCAGCTACCAAGTAGCCTTTTTGTTTGTCCACGAACCTAAAGGAAACCATATTCCTTCTCCTCACAACATTTTTAATGTTTTTATTTTACTTTTGAAGTAACGTTAGCATTGTAACATGGTTACGCTTGTTTTTGTCAATAATTGTAGTTTTTTTAACTTTCATATACCTGTTTTAGCTGTAAAAATGTCACCATTATTGTTTGTATCCCCTCCCACCAAACCTCCATCATGTGACATAAATATTACTTCGCTTCCATCTAAGCTAATCGAGCTATAGTAGCTTGCATCCGAAGTTTGGGTGGAACTGTTACGTCTAGTAACTATCTGGGTAGTTCCGTCGACTATATCTCTTAAAAATACGTCAGTTTTACCGTTTGTATCGCCTGTCGTTAGGTCCGTAGCATTTGAAGCAAATACTATATATCTTCCGCTAAAATCAACTACGTTAGTTGATCTATCTTGAATGATACTAGTGCTTGACTGGCTATTGCTTGAGTCAAGATTAACTCTTTGAATTAAGCTATCCACCATATTAAAAGCAAAGAGGTCAAGTTTTGAATTTGTATCATTAGCAACTAGATTAGAAGCATGCGATTGGAACACTACAGTACTTCCGTTACAGGAAAGGTCAACCTCTCCAGATCCTCCAGAACTATTGTTTCCATTGATAGTAATATTTGTTATATTATCATTCGAAAGCCTGTCAACAAGAAATACGTCTGCAAATCCGTTAGTATCGCCCGCAGCTAGATCAGAAGCTGAACTTATAAACGCCACATACGAACCATCACAGCTAATAGCAGGCTTGACTGATGATCCGTTTCCAACAAAGCCGCTACTATTTTTACTAATAAGGGTTGTGGTACCTAATTTTCTATCTCTAATGAAAATGTCGCTAAAATTGTTAGTGTCACCTGATACCAAGTTAGAAGCATCTGTGGAGAAAGTTACAAACCGACCATCGGCAGATATATCAAAGAAACTAATCGAGCTATTTGACAGATCACCAGTTGTAGATAAACTTACGGTCTCAGTTGTATTATTTTTCAAATCTCTCACATACACTTGCCACATGCCGTTTGACGCGTACATTGATGTGACTTGTACGTAATGCTTAAAGGCTACAAACCTTCCATTAGCACTCATTTTGAAACCTTCAGTACCCAGAGGCAGCTGAGCACCCGTATCTGATACATTAGCCCGTACGTTCTGTCCAAGTTTCCTGTCTCGGACGAAAACGTCTGGAGCATTATTGCTATCTCCGTTCACAATATTAGGGTCATTAGTCGAGAAAGCTACATACCTACCATCTTGACTTAGTATAGGGGGGTCTTGGATATTACTTGTAGAAGACATCTGTGCTCCTAAATGGGTCAGATTCACTCTTTCAAATATATAAGGCATCGTTGCAGTGGCAAGACTGGTTTGAAGTGTGACTCCACCTATAACTAGGCCTGATATAATGTAGACACTAATTAGCTTAAGATTACTTCTTTTACTCACTACACCCTCCTTAGATACTACAAGCATAAGAAATGTATAAAAAAATAACAATATCAACGCGTCGAGGTTTGATTACTGCTTCCGGTTTTTTCAGTTTTAGATTATAGTCTCTACAGAATCAGCTCTTGTAGGCTTCGCTTTCACGGAGCATGCGGTTACGCAGCGATACAACCTGGCTTTGCCTACCAAGCCAAAACGACAGCGGCAGCATGACCGCAGAAATTGCTGCAGGAATCCATAAGATCTTAGTTTGGCCTGAGCCTGCCGATTCATCATTCGACTTTGTCTGGCTAGCGGCATCCACTTTGCCATTCGCTACCGCAATTAGCGAAAGAAACGCAGTAACACCATTTGTATCGGTCACCTTTACGTTAACCCGGTAAATACCAGCACGCTTATAGGTATGCGCAATGCCAACTACGCCTGCAAGCGCTTGGCTCTTTAGCTCTGGCGCCGAGCCGTCCCCCCAGTCTATGCTGAATGCGTAGGGCCCAGTTCCACCAGAAAGCTGGAGCGGCCACGAAAGTCCGCTACCAGCAGCAGCAGATCGGCGCCCATACGAACTTGTTAGTGTAATTGACTGACCGAATGCCGAAAGGTTCGTATCAGTATACGTAACCGTAACAATCCCCGACTCAGGGCCTGCTTGATCAATCTCATCGTATACAAGCGCCGTCAGTTCATTACTCCCCGGGAACAGACTTACTTGCAAGCTAAAACTTCCGTTCGTACAGGTAATCGCTCCCACCATTACACCGTTATTGAATATCTGCACCAGTAGATCGCCGGGGCATATTCCGCTGACAGTTATCGGAGATGTCGTAAATGAGGCGCCATTTCCGGGCGTCGTAATTGTAGCTCCTGTTGTAGGAGGAGCTTTCTTTTTAGTGGCTTCAATTCCGTACGACCCTGGCTTAGGATCAGGAGTCGGCAACGGAGTAAGTGCATATGCGTCAACAGCAAGTACCACAAGGGTCAGCGCAGCACATAGAGCACCTGCTAAAACAAGGAACATGTGTGTACGAAACGTGATTGTGTTCATGCTTACGCTTATTGTAGCCTTCTTAGGCGAGTTACAGAAGTACTGGGTTTATTTTCGACGCGGTGAGCGGCGAGCCGACGGACCGTTTACGGCTGTGCGGATGCGTCGGTAGAAGCGGAATCCGTGGTAGCCAACGAACGCTAGTACTACGAACATGACTATCAGGAACCAGAGCGGCAAGTACCAAAATGTTGCGGTACGTACGATTTCCTGCGTGTTATTGCCGTTTTGACCGTAATACGCATCGAGCGTTACGGTATAGTGGCCAGGCCAGAGATCGGGTTCGGCACAACTACTTGATTTAGTCTTCGACCCATTAAAGTCTACTTCTTGAGATGCAAGCTTAATACAGCTCGTAAACGTACGCGACTGGCCGATAAGAGCTAGTGACTCATTTGGATTAATGTTCGATATGGTTTGAGCTTTCATAAACATGTGCTTGACCGTGATACTTCCGACGGGGCTTTCGGCGACATTACCATTGTTCTTCAATGTGTATGCAATAGCTTCAGGCTTATCCATTGTTATGAACGTATAACCTGCCTTTTTGTTACTGCCAGCGAGATGGTATGCACCAAACTTTTCAAGATTCAAATTTTCGTTCACTTTACCTGGAACATTCGTGAACACGAGAGTGACTCCTGAAGCACTCAGGCCAACATTCCCTCCGTCTGCAGAGCCAGACGAGTAGACTATTGCACTGTAATAGCTACCTGCGCCATGACCCGCAGGGAAAGCAATGCTCATATCGAGAGTGCGGCTTGCCTTCGGTGGAACGACAACTGTTTTTGGAACGCTTAAATACGGCTTGAGAGACCAGGTGGTTTGGGGCGCATCCTCATCGAGCATGAGCTTAGGAGTTCCACCATCATCATTGAAAGTGAAGTCTACAACTCGAAGAGATAGCTCGAGCGGAACTTCGTTATCCAGGTTACGAATTGTTAGCGTATCCTTAATGGACTTACCTTGCTCAATCGTATAATTTTTACGCGGTATAATGCTCAACGCAGCCGATGATGCAGCAGATGCTGATGCCACCGGAAACAGAATGCTCACGCTCAGGACGGCCGCAATAGCGACCAACGCGGCATTTTTGAAGCTTTTCATTGTCTTTATTTTCCCCATGTTTACTCGAGTTATAAGTATAAGCCGTATTGTACCATTAAAAACGCCCGCTGGCCATGTAGGTTATGGTTGTGGTATATACACCAGCGCGAAGGTCTTCTCTCGAGTTAATTATATAACTGACGGTGAATTTTTTCATTAAACTGACGTTCGGCGAGAATGCCACTACATCGCCAGGAACATACTTATATTTGTTCGCGATCGCGTAATCCGCAGCTGCTACAGCATTCGCCCATTGACCTTCGGGATCCTTGCCTACCGAAGGAACCGTGTTTTCAACTAAATTTATGCCGAACTGGTTTTCCCCAAGGCGACTTTCCGTTGGCTGTTCTGGTGATGCTAGAACACTCGATCCAGCACTGAGTGGATAGCCGTTAGCTGTAATTGCGAACCCCCCGCTTGCATTGGTGCCAACTGCCATTTGTGACTGCGCGGTGAGTGTTGTCTTATCATTCAAGTCTCCCATGTCGGTGTAGTAGTTATCGTTTGTACCACCGCAGTTATCTACAACCTCCTCTGCTACACAGAATATGAGCATTGGTGGTACTTGGGTTGTAATTTCAATCGCATCGGTAACTTGAGCTCGCACCGACCCGAAGTCTACCTGTAAACCTGTTGCATCCTGACTAGAATGAGTTGTCATACGTATCGAGAATGCTTGATTCGTGTCAGTAGGGTTTCTAATATTTACAAACTTATAACTAGAACCCATGGCACTCATAGATGTATTTGTGCGAGACATGACGATACGATTTGTGGTTTGCGTAGATATACTGAAACCAGTTTCGCCAACCTGGTCACTTAAGGCTGCGCTTGACACATCAAGTCCTGCCGGTGCGTCGCATGGGTGATATGGAATTGGATCTGTGCAAAATCGTAAATCGACCGAGCCGACCGGAGTAGGACTCATATATCGAAATGAAAGCGTATAGGCAGATATTGCACCTGGATTATTATCAGCAACGTATAGACTACGTTCTTGCAATCTCATTGCACCCGTTGCCGGTACCGTAAATACGAACAATACTAGGGCAAGAGCCAGAACTTCCTCTGACCAGATATGCCGCCACGAAAAAACCCATCTGTGTATTTTTATGAACCACCGGTGCATAGCTGATATTGTACAAGAATATGGTGCTTATGCGTAGCTACGGTGACTATACCATAAAAGCAGCCCCTTCATCGGGGCTGCTTTATTCCTATCTGCTGCTGTATTTTAGTACTGCGGAGCTGCTAGGTAGTTAATTTTAGTGGTGTATACACCAGCTGGGGTGTCCGCACCGATGTTACCAACGTAGCGCATCTTTGCGGTTGCACAGCTGATAACTTCACTATTCTGCTGAGCGATAACCTGTGGAGTTGTCAGGCTAGTCTTTAGGAACTTGAACTTAGCTGTACCTGCACCACCACTACCGTTGTCGATAGTTCCGAATGCTTCGTCATATGCCTGCTGGACAGTCTGACCGACTGGGTAGCCAGCACCTGACTGAAGTGCAGTACCACCGAGGGTTACAAATGGCGCACTGTTTGGATCACGGAATCGGGTTGGATCACCAGTTTGCTGAGCGAGGAAGCTTGAGGAAAGTGTATCAGGGTTCCATGCTGCATCAGGTGATGCGTCAACGAATCCAAGTCCGAACTGCTCTGTGCCAGGTTGGCTGACTTGTTCTGTAGACATGTCGGCAATTTCGTCACCAACAGTGTTCGCGAGTGTATTACCAGAGTAGTAGACTGTCGCACCACCGGATGAGTTAGAACTTAGTCGCCAGTATGAGAACTGGTCCCATGCCTTGCCGGTTTCGAGTGAGTACTCAGCATCCGGGTTACCAAGGTTTAGACGGTTTTCATTTTCTTGAATGATTGGGTCACAGGTGCCGTGAACGGCAGGGTTAGTCAATTCGACCGTGTCCCTATTCTTCGTACCGACTGAGAACGCCATGGTTTCCAGTACCTTTGTTGTAATGTGGATCGAATCAGTCATGACGTTCGCTACTGTCACACCACCGTCAACAACCGTGTGGTCAGATTCGTCAAGAGGAGTAGCGTCGTTGTGGATTCCGATCATGTTCGCTGGCGTACCAGTGTTGTATGTGTTGATCTTCACGAAGAACGATCCGCTACCTGGGTTAGTGATATAGACACTCTCAGAAGCTTTAAAAGTAATCGTCACTACAGCACCAGCAGCAATAGAGCCACCACTCGTATTCACAAGTGTAATGTAGTTGTTCTTGCCAGTAAGCGCTCCTGGTTGTGGGTCAGTAAGGCCCTGATATTCTGGGTCTTCCATGTTACTCTTAGCGAATGACCATCCTGTTGAAGGTGTGCCATTAACACTAACTTGGAAGTTACCACCTGCAGCGCCTTCAGAGAATGCACCAACAAAGTCAAGGTCACTCGTTCCGTTAGAGTGGCCACCGTCAGGTGTACCTGGCGCTGAGTCGGTGTTAATCTGACGAGTCGAGTCAGCAGTACTGCCGTCGTTGTTTGGGTCTGCGTCACCGGTGTTATCACCAGGCGCACGGCAAACGCCGGCCGCAGTCGTACAGTATTGAAGCGAGAAGCCCTTAATATCCGCGGTGCTACTCACTTTGAAAGTGAAGGTTTCACCTGTTTTCTTACCGTTTGGACCAGAACCCGCAGGCGCGTAGTTCTCACCAATAGCGTTCGGAGCAGCGGCTGAATTACCAGAACCGTCTGTATCTTTAAAACCCGGTGCAGACGAGCTGAGCATCAGCGAACGCTCTGTCAGCGGGTTAAGCGCATCGGCGAACACAGCAGCAGCGGGGAAGATCGTCGCTGCTAAAAGAGCAGTGGCGGCCCCGAGTGCAGTGCTACGTCGAGCAACTGACTTGAGTGTATACATTTCGTATATCTCCTTTTTAAAATGTGTTTATTTTGTTCCTTCTTCAAGGGATACAGGCGCATAATAGCATGAGCGGATTATGAAACGCAATAGTTTTTCCACAACATTTTTCTTAAACTTTTGCGATCACGTTCAATGCTAATACACAGGCACAACAATGGCAGCATAGTCACCGGCATACCGACCAGCAGGCGTGGAGTTAGAAACATTCACAATCATACTGATCGTAAAATCTGTTCTACCAGATTCTCTTAGACTCCGCGCAACCGTTTCGCCTGGCGTGTACTTGAACATATTCGGCGTTGCATACGCTGATTCTACGGTTCCAAAGCTTGTTTCGGATGACGGCACTTGGAGTGGTCCCGACCCAACATTTGGACTGGTGTTCACTGCTAGATTTAGAGCAAACTGCTCAGTGCCAGGCTGTGAGGAAGTTGGCGATGAGGGGGTTGATAAGTAGTGATTACTATATTTTGGCGGTTCGCCGTTAATCTGTAATATGTAGCCGTTGCTGAGGTAATTCCTAATGCGAACAGTGACTGTTTTTGTTTTAGTTACTTCGGTTGTTAATTCACCCAAATTCGACTCGCCTTGATCCACAATAACTTCTAGAGCGGGTTCATCGGGAACTACCGAACCAAAAGCTGCCGTTGAAACGCCGTCTGATGCCGTACCGCCCGACACATCACCAATTGACGCGCGAGCACAGTAGGCGCCTGAACAGCTTTCGACCGATCCTCCTGCCGTAAAATCGGATTCCACCATTTGATAGTTATTCGAACTCGAAGGCTCGGCGAGCGCGGCGCCCGCCGTTGATATGACCACCAAGCCTGCAGCGAGTACAGCTTGCAGCCCCCTCCTATTCAGTGAATTCCGCATACGCTTTATACTTGGGTATTATCTTCTAGAGTGCGACAAAACTCAAGCTGGCGCCTCAAGACTATCTGTAGTACTCTACAGGCATAGCATAAGCACTTATAAACGCCATGGAAAACGAAAAAGATCCGGCCGAGAATGCAGAGAGTCCCGCAGCGAGTGGGGCTGATTCGAATGCCCCTTCCGATGCGCTTAGCAGAACGCCGGAAGAATTAGGACAAGAAGCGTCCACTGCTGCTACCCCAACGGAAGCGGACAGTGCGCAGCCTACCGAAAAAAAGCAGTCACCGATTAAGCGCTTTTTCAAAAAAGTGAACCTGTATTTCCTACTCTTCATGGTAGTGCTGGTGGTCGTTGGCGTGATAGCTGCGGTGAACTACTTAAATAGCGCAAAGCCAGCAGATGACCCGACCGTACAGGGACAGGCACTGAGCCAGGAATCACTCAAGCAATTAGCCAATAAAGATGCATCGATTGGTGATACGTCGCAAACGCTTACAATTCAAGGTAATGCCGTAATTGCTGGCCAAACCCTGACACGTGGTGACTTAAATGTAGCCGGTGATTTTCAGACAGCCGGCAGCATACAAGGCCCAAGTATCACAATATCGGGCGCTGCAAACTTTGGTGAAACTCAAGCTAATGCTCTGCAGGTAGCAACCAACGCGGCCGTGCAAGGCTCGACGACGCTTCGTGATCTAAGCGTTGCTGGCAGTGCAACCTTTAGTGGACCAGTTACGGCTAGCCAGCTTACGGCTAGCCGCTTAATCTTGAGCGGCAATGCCATACTTCAGATTCCAAACCATATTAGCTTCACGGGCACATCACCGTCACGCAGTATTAACTCTAACGTCGTAGGAAGTGGTGGATCGGTATCGGTAAATGGTTCTGACACAAGCGGTACGGTTAACGTGAGCACAGGCGGCAGTCCTCAGCCTGGTTGCTTTACTCGTATTACCTTCGCACAGCGCTTCGCGGCCCAGCCGCGAGTTATCATAAGCCCAGTCGGTCGAGGCGCGGGATTGTCTGAGTTCTACGTAGACCGCGACGCCACAGGATTTAGCATTTGTACTGCAAACGGCGCACCCGCCAATCAAGCATTCGCGTTTGATTATTTCATCGCTGGCTAAACGTCAACGAATACGACGACGTTGTCGGCTTTAACATGCATGAGTGCACGAGATATCTTAATTGACTTAGGCCCGTCGGGAGTGATGAGTTTCAGTTCGCATGGCACAAGCATGCACAGGAAGTTATGGTGTTTGGGTAGTACATCGAACGGTCCGACGGCATTAACCGCGCTAATACTTAGCGCCTGACCCTCGAAGTAAATCTTGAACGGGGCATACACCTTGACGGTGAGAATGGGTTTGCCGTCGGGTGCCTTGGCTGGCTCGTTTTCGGCGACAGTTGCCGGGGTTTCTTGAGCGGGTGCTTCGTCAGCCATTAGGCGGCCTTTGCTTCCTCAGGTTTAGCCTCTTCTGGTTTTTCGGATTTTTCTGGTTGACCTGTTGCAGGTTTTGACGGATCCGCTGGCTGACTAGCAGCTGGGGGAGTGGCTTCGGCTGGCTTGGCTGCGTCAGTCTCGCTCGCGCCTTCTGCCTTACCAATAATTTCTTCAACCCCATCGAGCGTTTGTTCACGCGTCATGTGCTCACCAGGGACGCCGGTAACTTTTTCCATGACGTTGAAACGCTGCTTGAAGAACTCGATCAGCGCCTTCGCCTTGTTGTAGTCGTCGCGGTCTTCGGCGGAAAGC
>DJJF01000042.1 GCA_002434005.1 Candidatus Saccharibacteria bacterium UBA6575
AGGATGAGGTCTCGGGTTCAACCCCCGATCGTGGCTCCATTTTTATGCCACTAGCATTTTGTTACATATTATGCTATAATGATGAGAAGTACTAATATAAAGCTTTAAACGAGAAGAAGATGGCAAAGAAGAATACAAAGCGTAAATTGATTGGTTTAGTGAGCGATCTGACTGGTCACCGTACGTACTACACCACGAAGAACACTCAGAACACAACTGAAAAGATTTCACTCAAGAAATACGACCCGGTTGCTCGTAAGCACGCTACCTACACTGAGACAAAGAAGAGTCTTGGACGTAACGAAGTAAAAGCCCGTAAAAGCTAATACAATATCATTCAAAAAGTCGGCTATATCAGCCGACTTTTTTGTCTATTTGCGCTGCGAGCCATGTACCATTTTTTAGTATGGTTTCGAGTAGATCGGGACTAAGCCGAGATTTTTCAGAGTAAATATATAGGGCAGACTCAGTGAGTTCGATAACTAGTCCAGAAAAGTGTGATGCAATGGTACCTGCTAACTCAGGATTAATGATACGTAATGCATCATGAGTGTGGGTTGGTGCAACGTATACCTTGTATTGGCCCTTAAATGAATTAGGATACTCGCTTAACGAAGCTAAGTCCGCGGGTTGTAATGTAGGGTATTTTAAGTCCAATAGTTCGTGGAATCCATGGCCTCGTGTGCCTGATCCAATAAATATATGTGGAATATCTGCGGTAGTCTTTAGATCAAATTCCATGATGTGCCAAGCGTGTTTCTTGCCGCTTCGCAATGTGTCCGAACGCTCAACGAACACTACGTCATACCCGTCGTATGAGCCGATACAATAATGATCATCATGGTGCTTCGTGCTGACGGTCATACCGCGAAGGATATGATGTTCGTCGTCACGCTGACTGACATAGCCGAAATACACCATACCGACGTTGTCGCAAAATTGTTGAATGAGTCGCTTCGAAGACTGCTTTGAAAGGATGCTCGATAGCTTAAGATCGGGCATGGGTGTTTCCGTCGATGATATCAAGCAGTGAAGCCATATACTCGGCATGGCTCCATACGAGCGGTGACACTGATAACGCGTCTGAAGTAACAGGGTTGAGTTGCTCGGCAAACATGAGTGAGCCATCGACTTTACTGCCTACCCACTGTAGTATGCTGTCGCGCAGATTCTGATCCCCAACTTCTTGGGCGTATTGAGCGAGCCAGAGTGAGGCGATGTACCAGTAGTTACCCGTACCAGTCTGAGCATTACGGTGGTAGTTGTCATTTTCATAGCGTGGCAAGCCGTACGAGTCACTTTGGAAGAATCGTGAACGAATTGTTTCAAATGATTTTTTGATTTCCTCACTATCTAACGGGTATAGCCCGAACATGTATGCTCCGAAAAAGCTCGAGAGATCGATCGTATCGTCGGGTGTAAACTCACCATTGTCTGAACGGATACCTTTAATAAAGTGACCTGTTGATTCGCTAAATAGACGCTTATGGGCACAGTCGTATATGTCGTTTGCTGCAGTGCGCCAACGAACAACTGAATCTGGATCCTCCGCATCTTCGGCTAAATCGGCAGCCGCCTGAAGCGCTGCCACAACCACTGATACGGTGTATGTCGAAGTGATAAAGTGTTCTTCCCACAAATCGTAACTGGGCTTCGGTAAACCGGTTTTTTCATCAACATAACCGGCGAGAAAGTCGCCCATTTTCTTAATGAAGCTTTCGTAGAATTCACTCAGTAGTCTAGGATCTTTTTGAATATCATAAAATTGTCCGAACATAAATAATGTGAGTGCAGTTTCGTCTTCTTGGATCGGCGGAGCCGCGGTGTCGCCGTGAACATACGGATGCCAGCTTGAGCCGAGTGCGCCGTCAGCCTGGTACTTGTGCATAAGGTAGCCATTATGATGCAGGCCACGACGGGCAAACTCGAAAAATCTTCGCGGCTCGGCGCTGTACCCGAGGCGTATAAGTGGCCACAGTGCATATGCTCCGTCGCGTGGCCAGCAGTATGCATAGGCGTCCCGGGAGTAGTTCAGCATGGTCGTATCAGTGCTGGCAATAACCGCGCCACGCTTATCGATGTGCGATTTAACCACCATAGCGCTATGAATGAATAGCTGGCGTTGGGACACATCAAGGCGCTCACTCGCTGCGCGAACGGGCGTGAGCCACTCGTGCCACCATAATGCGGTTGCATGCAGGTAGCTATCAAGCCCATTTTCTTCTACGGATTTATGGACATATAGCGCCTCGCGTATCGATGTACCGGCTGCGATCCAGTAATGAACGCGCTTTGAATCATATGCGCCAATTTTAAGTTTGAATCGTAAGGTCGAATCAACACGGCCATGCTCGACAACCGATCCTGCTAACTCACCGTCATCAGCATCGCGATACGTGCCCTCACGTCCTTCGATACCGAATAAGCCAATCGAGTGCTGGTCAAATGGTCGATCGCCAGTTCGTCCACTAATAATGAAGGCACGCCTGCCTCTGTAATGGAGAATTGCATCTGAATCTGGAAGATACTGTGCGGTATCAGTATTACTGCGGGAATCACCGATCGCAAATGCCTGGTGCGTAAACAATCGAATATCACGTGAGCTATCGGCAAGATTGACCACGTGAATGTTCCGAAGGAATATGCTGATTTCTGCTTCTACCGTGTCATCAAACTCAAGCATGACACGAAGGTCAGGATGAACCGCTCGGGTATGGCCAATAAGCGCTCCCTCTGCTGTCCACGATTCTATGTGCCATGTTCCGTCGTCCAGCCAAGAGACGCGTCCATCCACCCACACGCCAACACGGTGGCGGAGGTCTTTACCCGCGCTATGGTTTTCCAGCCCGACATACGGAAAGTAAAAATCGTGTACTAAACCAAATTGATTTATGCCAACGTGCAGCTCGCCATTCGACAGAACGACCGGCCGAGACATCGTTAAAAGCCTCCAAGGGAGCTTGAGTGATATGCCATGAGCCTATACCGAACATCGCGAAGTGCGTTCATGAAATACAGGAAGGCGTCATATGGTGAGTCGTACGGGCTGAAGTAGGCATGCACATCACCGTCGTTAAACCACTTGGTACACATGTAGTACACGTGATCTGATGTCTGCAGGTTGCGCCAGTCTGCAATAAGTTTTAGGTCACCGGATCGCACAATATCATTCTCTAAGCCATATAAGTAGCGCAGGGCTTCTTGCTGCATGGAGTTTCCAAGCCATGCTGTAAGGTCGCGCTCGTTATCGGCCCAGGTTACGGTATGAGGCATGCTAAGTTCACCAACCGGTTCAAATGATTCAGCCGTCTCGGTTACGGTATAAAACGCGCGATCATCACGTGAGGACCAGTCGTTGACCAACTGTTGGAAGAAGTCGAATATACCAGTGTCTTCCCATTGATGTTCTCCAAATGTCTCATAGTCCATAAACAGGTTAATAATCTCACCATGTTCAAGTGAGGCATCAAGCCAGTGCATGTATTTATCTGTACTAAGCGGCCAGTCTTGCCATGCTTTATTACCAAATCGGAATGCGATGTCATCACTTAAACGGTAATTCTTAGTGAGTAGCCTTACAGACTCGGTTCTAGCAGGGCGATAGACGTTATTCGGGCTTCGCCACTCAAGTATGGGGTCCCAGCCTTCAGCAAGAATCGTCTTGTAGCCAGACTCATCTGCCCAGCGTGCTAGTTCGTCGTTGTACGCCAGTTCTGTATTTCGAAATGAGGTCGTTTCAACACCAAATGTCGAGCGTATGAGGTCCCTGTGCAAAGCAACTTGTCGTTCAAACTCGAGCCGAGAGTAGAAAAACGCCAGCGAATGATTGTATGTTTCACCAACGATTTCAACACGTCCAGATGCGACTAGTCGTTTGAAATCATCTAGTACATCTGGCGCATATGCCATAGCCTGCTCGATAAAAGTACCCGTTATACTAAGCGAAAACTTGAACTCCGGCTGGGTATCAAGGAGTTGCTGCAGGACCCGATTCATTGGTCGGTACGATTTTTCAGCAACTTTTTCAAAAACTAGTCTGTTGTTACGTTCTGATTCGCTTTCGTCATCAAAATATTCGTGACGAGATGCGGTGTCGAATACCGAGTAATCGCGAATACGCCACGGCTGGTGAACGTGCAGGTATAATGTTATTCCTTTTTTCATCGCGCTGCCGCCTTGTCTCGTACGATCGCATGGTACATTTCTAAGCATTTTGCAGCAACATCATCCCATGACAAGCGAGCATATTCACGCTTAACATTGTTTGTAAGCTCAGACTTGAGTGCAGGTGATGTCGCGACGGCGATAAGTTGATCGGCTAAACGGTCAGTATCCCAGAAATCGTAACGGAAAATGCTTGATAATACTTCACCAACACCCGATTGCTTGCTGATAATCAGCGCATTGTCATGGTGTGCGGCTTCGAGTGCCGTTAATCCAAATGGCTCTGACACCGAACTCATAACGAAGATGTCGGCAACGGTATATGCATCGCGCCACCGCTGTCCACGAATGAAGCCCGTGAAGAATACCTTATCGGATATTCCAAGATCGGCTGACATCCGAAGCAATTCATCACGCTGCTCACCGTCCCCGGCAAACAAAAAGACAAGCTTGTCATATCGCTCACAGGCACGCGCAGCGGCTTTCATCATGTGAGTCAGACCTTTCTGAACGGTGAAACGAGTAATCGTAGCAGCAACGGTATATCCTTCACTTTTCAAAAATTCGAGGTATCGGTACGTGGCTGTGTCGTAATTGTGCGGCTCGATCAGGGATGCATCGAACGCATTATGTACAACCTCAACTTTTTCGGCTGGAATGCCGTATCGGTGAACGATCAAGCCTTTTGTGATATTTGATACCGCTATGATTCTGTCGGCCATAAGGAGGCCTTGCTCTTCTATTTCGTGCACGAGAGGGTTGCCATAATGCTCACCAGCTCGGTCGAACTCAGTAGCGTGGACGTGCACTATTAGCGGTGCGCCAGTGATTTCTTTTGCGCGTATACCTGCTTCGATCGTTAGCCAATCATGGGCATGAATTGCATCAGGTTGCTTGGTTTGGACTAGGTCGTCAACAAAATCAACGTAGCGTGCCTGAACGTCCCGAATTGTCGACAGTCCCTCGCCAGGTTTACGGTGAAGAGCATCTACAATTTCGCCGGCAGAGTCATACGCACCCATACCGTTTCGATGCAATGGTTCAAGGTGTGTTGCGGCATGAATACGCATAAATTCTGCACCTGGGTGATGAGCTGAGTAAGGTAGTACAAAATCAATTGAAGAACCTGCGAGCGCGAGGGCTTTTGACATATGAAAACAAGCGACACCTAGTCCACCGCTGTTATGCGGAGGTAGTTCCCACCCTAGCATCAGTATGTTCATTCACGTTCCGTACATCACTTTTAAGCGATGCCGTCGGCCTCCCTACGTTTGACTTGCCTTCATTATGCCAAGCGCTTATGGTTTTTACAAGAGGTAAAGTGCCTTGAAACAAAGCAATATTTCGCTACAATAGAATACTGCTATGACGACGGACGAATTCTTTCAACGTGCCGGCACGGAACTCACTGATTTTTTGACTCAAGCGAACCCGTACCGCTCACTTCTTATTTTAGTTGTATCTCTGGTAGTTAGTTATTGGCTAAGCCGATTTATTGCACAGTTCATTATTTTCATCGCCCAAAAAGTCGCGGTGCGCTCCGATAACGAGTCGGATGCCACGAAAGCCCTTCAGCTACGACAGGTCGAGACATATTTAGGCGTCATTGTCGCTGTTGTACGTGTAGTCGTGGTGGCTGTAGTGGCATACGTGAGCTGGCGAATACTGAGTCCGGTTGAGAGCAGTAAATTAGGCGGAAGTGGCGCAGCCGCAATTGGAGCCAGTGCTGTATTTATTGTTATCGCAGGTCAGACGCTCGGGCCAATCCTCAGGGATGTAACAGCAGGTGCAACGATCATAATCGAGCAGTGGTTTACCGTCGGTGACTATGTAAAAATTGAGCCATTTTGGGATGTGACGGGTGTGGTTGAAAGGTTGACACTTCGCTCTACCAAGATTCGAAGCCTGAGCGGTGAAATTATTTGGATCCATAACCAAAAGATTGACGCCGTACATGTAACACCAAACGGCGTGCGGACATTGGCTGTTGACGTGCTAGTGAATGACAAGGACGCCGGGACTGAGCTTATTAAGCGCACTATATCAAAACTTCCAACCGGACACATGACTGTTGCAGGGAAATTAAAAGTCGTTGATACGATCAAATATACAGATGAACTCTGGATGGTTACGGTGCAAGGTAAAACCGTACCAGGCCGAGAATGGTTGATTGAGAATTATTTCGTAAACCAATTGCAAAAAGAAAATACAAGACTTCTTAAGAAGGATAGGCTCCTCGAAGGCGATCCGATCGTGCGGTACGCCGATCCCGATACCGAGCGGCGATTCCGACGTGCCGTACGAGTGCAGCAACAAAAGTAGCCTTAACACCTTTGATCTGGTACAATTTATCAACGGTACAGAGTACATAGGGGCATAGTACAACGGCTAGTATATGGGTCTCCAAAACCTAGGATCGTGGTTCGATTCCACGTGCCCCTGCCAAGCTGCAGATACTTAAAAGATCTTCATTCGGTAGGTCTTTTCTTTTTGTATGAAAATGATATAAAATATAAATTATGCGTGGGGAAGTGATTGTAGGCTAGGGCACCTCATGATCTGAATGCGCACGATGTAAGCGGTGCTCGGATTCGAAATGACTACGAGATGCGACATCTGCGAGGGGGAGATACTTAAACTGAACAGGGCATGCCCATGCTCTTAGTAAGGTCTCCTCCTCGCACCCCTCATCAACTATGGATATTCACACTAAGTAATCTATGTAGTTCGAAGTACGTCCACCGAGAGCGGCTACATAAATGAGGTCTCACGTAGAGGCCTTATTTATGTAGTTTTGATAGAATAAAGATATGGAATTTCAGCCAAATATCGACCCAGATGACCAAGAATGGAGCGTAACGACTCCTTCGGAAGATAGTGAACGGCTAGCAAATATTGACTCAGGTCGAGCTGAGCAGCAAGCTATCCTTGATACGGCAGAATACTGGGGTATCGACTACGGATCTTTGCCGAGAAACGAGCCACAATGGATCAAAGAACACCTGTTATTAGGGAAGATGACGGTGAGCTGCTTGGCTATGTTTGCCGTGAATCGTCTGGCTTTACTGCTCGCACGCTATTTGGCTATATACTAGCGCGCACCGAAAGTGCAGAGAGTGCTGAAATGATTGTGAGAAACGAAGGCTTACTAGTCTTAAAAGGCATGTGGCGATACTATGATTCTTCTGAGAAAGAATGGTTCGCCTGTATCTTAACCGAAGTATTCGAAAATAAAGTCATCGTCACCCGAACGAACGAGCTTGGATACCAAGATCCAGCGTGGCACAAAGTCGTTACGATAAAAAATCCTGACGATACAATCCTACAAAAGGGTTAAGTTAGCCTTCAGATATTTCTCAGAAACCTTTGGTACATTAGTACGAATAGTTGTTGACGTGACTACAGAGTGGTATAATTAGGTCACAAGATCGGAGGACGCGACGTGGACGAAGATAAAACCCTTACCCAAGCGCCTATTGCCGATGACTTCCAACCAAAAGCTAGTCCATACGAGATGCTTATGCGCCAAAGTCGTAAACTTGGCGGCGTTGCGACTCGTACGTTTGACGTGACGAAGGAATTTCTCAAGCAGGACGTATCAACGCTTCACCCTGACAAGATACTATTTGGGAAACGATCAGCTACAGATGATTCCTCGGCTCCAAGTGAAGCGCAACGAGATCAAAAGCAGACGAGAAACACACCCGCTAGCTTTGCTGCGAGGGCGGTAGACGGTATCAGGGAGAGTATGGAGCGTGATTCACGGACACTCGACCCCCGGGACGGTCTTCGTAAGATCGTAAAAAAGTCTCATCAACTCCTTGCTAGTGCACAAACGGTAATCCTCCCGATAAATCTGTTTCCGGATTCAGTAACAGTGGATCGAACGAAAGTTACGATTACGAAGCGAACGTTTTTCTGGTCTTCGAGCGTTATAAGCATTCGGATTGAGGATGTCTTGAACATAGCATGTAGTACGGGGCCAATATTTGGATCGCTAACCATATCGAGTCGCGTTATGAATTCAACAGATCACTACGAAATTGATTACTTCTGGCGTAAGGATGCTTTGTACTTGAAGCAGCTCATTCAAGGATATGTAATCGCACAGCACAATCAAATTGAAACGTCACATCTGAACCGCCGAGATTTGGTACGAACACTTCTTGAGCTGGGAAACGATTCAGACTACTAGGACATATCTCTCGGCTTTTGGTATACTTACTACCATATGAAGTCACTCCAGCTAGACAAGCCGCACGCCATTGTAGTCATAGGAATTCAGGGCAGCGGCAAAACCTTTTTTGCTGAAAAATTTGCCACTACATTCAAAGCTCCGTATATAGAACAAGCATTTTTCAATGGCGCCGCACGTGATGCGAAGGCCGCGAGCGATTTATTCGAATCAGTTCTGGCAGAAACGTTGAAAACCGGAAAATCTATTGTAGTCGAACTTGCCAATGCGTCACGAAATGACAGATTGGAAATTGCGAAGCATCTTTCTAAGGCTGGATATGAACTTATGCTTATTTGGGTACAGGTAGATCAAGAGACGGCGATGATTCGTGCAAAACGTGCATCGGGTGTCACCCAGGCTGAGTACCGGGAAGACTCAAAACGTTTCATGGCCCCACTTCAAAGCGAGAAACCGCTAGTAATCAGTGGTAAGCACACGTTTGCATCCCAAGCGAAAGTTGCACTGAAGCGCCTTTCACCGCCGCGCCCAGCTCAAAAACCAAGTGAACGGCCTCAGCAAGCACACCGTGGCCAAATCATTGTCAGGTAGCAGTATGCCTACAATCGAAGATAACGAATTCGGCACGATATCAGTGCGAAAAGTATCGCGTTCAAATACTATGCGAGCTACAGTTGCACCAAATGGCACACTTCGAATATCAGTTCCGTCGCTCGCACCAATGTTTATGGTGAAACGAATGATATCTAGTTCTCGCGGAGATCTTCGAAAGCTTATGAACGCTCATCCGACGATACAGATTATCGATGGTCTTCAAGTAGGTAAGAGTCATATTATGTTAGTACGGCAAGGTGATACTAACTCAGCTCGGCGCCGGGGTCTACGTATTCACGTGACACTTCGCTCGGATGATGCTCGTTCAGACCCAGCACTACAAAAAGAGGTGCGTACAGCAGTCCTTGCGGCGCTTCGAAAAGAAGCAAAGCACCATTTGCCGCACCGCATCCAGCATCTGGCGACGTTGCATGGCTTTAAGTATTCAAGCCTACGGTTTACACATGCGAGCAGTCGCTGGGGGAGCTGCAATAGCCAGCAGGCGATTAGTTTGAATATTGCATTGATGAATCTGCCGTTTGAGCTGATAGATTACGTACTAGTTCATGAACTTGCTCACACGGTTCAATTGAATCATTCGAAAGAATTCTGGAACGAAGTCGCTAAGGCTGTGCCTGAATATAAGCAGCTCCGTAAGCAGCTAAAAAGCCACAATCCAGCCATATAACGCTATAATAATTGATATGAAGAGCGGTGGGACAGATCACGAACAAATCTTAACGATCGTGAACAACTTGGCAGATGCGGTATTTAGCGTTGATTCAGATGGAATAATTCGTTTATTTAACGCAGCAGGACTGAACTTACTCGATACGAATTCGAGTATTGAGGGTAAAAAAATCGACGATGTATTCACATTAGAAGATGCCGATGGAAAATCCGTACATTTATTTGATCAAATAAAAGCAGTTCACACCGTTACAGTTGACGACAGTCTACGTATGCGATCAGGCGACGATGTTATGCGGCTAGAGCTCACCTATGCGCCGATCAGAAGCAGTTATTCCACCAATGACCCATCGGGTACTAGCCAGGGCTACATCGTTATTGCCCGAGACGTGACTCGCCTAAAAAGCCTCGAAGAAGAACGCGACGAATTTATAAGTGTCGTCAGTCATGAGCTTCGTACGCCGGTTGCCGTAGCGGAAGGCACGATAAGCAATGCTCAGCTGATGCTTGGGCGTAATCTAGAAGATACGCGGCAGATCAAGAAGAATCTTGATGAGGCACACGAGCAGGTAGTCTATCTCGCCAAAATGGTAAACGACTTAAGTACCCTGTCTAGGGCAGAACGTGGCATTGCAGCCGAGATCGAGCGTATTAATGTCAAAGATATGGCTCATGATCTGTTTAATGAATACGCATCTGAGGCAAAAAATGCAAAACTTCATTTCAACCTTGAACTTGAGCCAGGGCTCGGCTATGTTGAGGCGAGTAGGCTATATCTTCACGAACTTCTTCAAAATTTCATCACTAACGCAATCAAATACACCAAAGAAGGATCAATTACTCTGAGTGTTAGCTCGGTTGGGAAAAACCTACGATTTGAGGTTGCTGATACTGGAATCGGGATAAGTAAATCAGATCAATCAAAAATATTCGACAAATTCTATCGCTCAGAGGATTTTAGAACGCGTGAAACAAATGGCACCGGACTTGGACTATACGTTACTCGTAAACTCGCACGAAAAATGGGAACTAAAATTGAGCTAAGAAGCCGTTTAAACCACGGTTCTACATTCAGTTTTGAGCTACCGAAAAACTCCTAACTACTCGTTTATCTCTAGTCGTTCGTGAGATATTGGCTGAGCCGATACACGTCGACCTTTCCAGGTTACCGAACCAGTTACATGCATGTAGATGCTTCTAAGTAAGAGCACGATTTCTTGAATAATCATGAGCGGCCAAAAGATTAGTTTGAAAATAAGTATTGGTTTAGCATTGAGCCGCCGCGAAACAATCCAAAATGATACAAGGTTCAATGCGATGAGTGTTAATGCCCATTGTGAGGCAGTCTTGTCCCAATTTAACAGCAGGATTACGACAAACGGCGCAATAAATAGACCGAGTACAAACATAAAAAGCAATGACTGCACAATGTTCCTACCCGTTATCGGATAGTACAGCCGAACAGCTGTTTCCCATTGAGAACGGAGTCTTTTTTCGAATGTTACTCCAAGTTCTTTAGACGATACAAAGTATCTATATGCTCCTTGCCGATGAAGCTGGCGAGCGAGGTGACGCTCGGGTCGTACGGCCATTCCATAGTTATTGAGACCAACTCCATCTTTCAGCAATGCGGCCTTTTCTACAATCCAAAGTGCACTGGCTGCCGGGGGATTTTTACGCGTCCCAAGAAGCAGCTCCCAGTGATACCTAAGAGTGCCGAGCAAGGCACTAGTATGCTCAATATCTGTTCGGCGTGGCAATACCGATACCATGGAGACTTGGGGTGACGACATCATATCAACAAGTCGGGCGGTGGTATCTCGCTGTATGAATGTATCGACATCTAAAAACAGAATAAGATCACCGCTCGCTTCGTTGATCAATGTTTGATAGGCGTGGTTCTTACCGAGCCAGCCAGGTGGCAAAGAGTCACCTGCAACAAATCTCACACCAGCTGATGCGAATGATTTGATTATTAGCGATGTATCATCAGTACTACTGTCATCGAGAACAAGAATTTCTAGTTTTGGGTAATCGTTTTTAAGAATCCGTTCTAGCGACTGGGCGAGAGCATGTGTTTCATTTCGCGCAGCAATACACACAGATACGGTCGGTAAATTTTGACCAACCACAGGCACACCGGAGGGTTTGAATTTTCGAATTGTTGCATATGACCTAATAAAAAATGCGAGAGATACGGCAGTAGATGCGCTGAGAAGTAGCTGAATTACCATTCTTTAAAGTATATACTAGCCCAGCAGCTTGAGCTCCTAAAGTTGACAACATACCCCTGTTCCACTATAGTGTCTATTGACAGTCTGCTAGCAGCAGATTTTTTAATTGGGAGAGCTAAAAGTAGTGGCAAAGAACCAAGATAAGACCAAAGTAACGCGGATATCAGCAACCGACACAACGAAACCTACAAAGGTGTCAAAAACTAAAGCTGAAAAGCCAGTCAAGACGAAGAAGACTTCGATTAAGCGTAAGCGATCTTTCGGCATTCTGGGCAAAATTGGTGGCTACTTTAAAGGAGCGTGGGTAGAACTTCGTCAGGTTCACTGGCCTACTCGTTCTGCTACATGGGGCTTGACCGGTGCGGTGCTACTCTTTGCAGCATTCTTTGTAGTCTTCATCACTCTCCTAGACGCAGGATTTAAATACGTTTTCGAACAAATTTTGAGATAAGGAAAAGGATTAATGAGTAAGAACCGATACGATTCAACGAGACAGTGGTACGCAGTCCATACGTACAGTGGCTACGAAGAAAAAGTAGGCGACAGTATCCGTCAGCGTATTAATGCTGTCGATATGGCCGACAAGATTTTCGATGTTATGGTGCCAAAGGAAAAGCAGATTCAAATCAAGAACGGTAAGCGAAAAGTCGTAGAAAGCAAGATTTTCCAAGGCTATGTACTGGTTGAAATGAAGTTGACCGACGAAACATGGTACATCGTACGAAACACCCCAGGTGTAACCGGCTTTGTAGGAAGCGGCACCGAACCAACTCCTGTTTCTGACGGTGAAATCGCTAAGATCAAGAAGCGCATGGGTGTCGAAGACCCTAAGCACAACATCGACTTTACTCCCGGAGAAGTTGTTTCAATCACCGACGGCCCATTCAAAGGCTTCGACGGTGCGATCGCTGAAATTGACGCCGTCAAGGGTAAGATCCGTGTTATGGTGAGCATGTTTGGCCGTGACACTCCCGTTGAGCTTGACGCACTTCAAGTTAAAAAAGTCTAGAGCAGAGTAGTGAGAACCTGGAATCCACAATTTGCGGTCGCGATTCCTCATCCGGACAGGGAAAGGACCGCATTCGCAATAGATTCACGCACATTGACTCTACCTGCCCGCGCCGAAGCAGAAGGATTCAAGCCGCAATCAACCTACGAGCGGACCGCTCTTGGCCTAGCCCAAACCGTAACTGGTAGCCGCTTGCATTCAGTTGATAGGCGTCTCGTGAGTGAAGTTCAACAGACTCTATACATTATGAAGCCAAGCGAGGACGATGTTCTGCAAGCTGGACATGAATGGCTCGACTGCGATATTGAAACAATCCGTGGACAATATAGAGAGATTAAAGACCTGCCGCTTGGACGGAAGCGCGAATCTCAAGAGAAAATAGCCATGCAGGCCCTCCATATTTTTACTTTGTTTAATGCCATGGGCACTGACCGTGAAAAAGCTGTTTTACTGAGCTGGTTCTGTGAAAATTCCGGAATGTACGGCCTAGACAAGCTGGTGTAATTGCTGTACTATATGCAAGTTACGCACTGCTAAATGCTTCAACTAATAGCAGTAATTCTAAAAGGAAATTATAAATGGCTAAAAAAGTTATCGGTAACTTAAAGTTACGTATCCC
>DJJF01000008.1 GCA_002434005.1 Candidatus Saccharibacteria bacterium UBA6575
TCGTGTACCGGGCTGAGCAGCTGGGCAACGACTTCGGCAATAAGCTGGTTCTTGCTTGGCAAGCCAGCCAGGGCCTTTACGTCGTCAGCGCTGAGCGCTAGACCTTCGTCCGAGAAACCACCAGCAAATTGTAATGCTGGGTGAGTCTTAGCGAACTTGTCGAGTACCTGTGCGGGTGCAACTTCGTCTTCTGCGCTAATTGCGTAGAGCAGCTGGCCTTCAAGGGCTGAGGTATCAGTATCCTTGTAGGTCGCAACTTGGCTCAATGCTACGCGCACTAAACGGTTCTTGATGACTACAATCTGCACATTTGCTTCACGAGCCATTGCTCGGAGCTCTTGCAGGTCGGCGACAGTCAAGTCTTTATACTGAGCAAAAACGGTCAGTTTTGAACTTGAAAGCGCATCGGTCATCTTGGCAACTAAAGCTTGTTTTTTATCACGGGTAATAGCCACTAGATAAACTCCTTGTCTTTAGTAATTGTTCGACCACATTGTTAATGAACGTCGACATACGTTATGAGGATATAAAAGATATATTGCCTCGGTAGCAAATTAAGTTATTTCTAACGGCTACTGTCTTTGGTAATGTCTGTGATAATCATACTCTAATCTGTTAATTTATGCAATAGTGGACATATTAACGCTTATGGTGTATAATAGTACTTTAGATATGCTGAGACTTGAGACCGGGTTCGATGATTCATTGTTCGAATCCGATAATGAAAACCTGACTGGCTATACTAACCACCATAGATTGCTGGTCCCTGCCCTTATTGCTCCCGATGTATATAGAGCGGGTGAATCTGGTGTTGCTTCAAGTCATAAACTTGAAGCTGTTCTACTTGGTACTCAGCGAACTTCAACACTTGCTTTCGAGGCAGCGAACGTAGAATCAGCTCATTTAAATCCCGGCTGGCTTGCCGTAAAGCAGATGATAGATTTCGACGGAGAATTTCAATCATCCTGGCGAATTGCTCAGCGCAATGATCCACACCATATCTATTCAGGTATTAAATCCTGGGCAGCCACAAGAAGCATTATGCGTGTTCCTCGTAACGAACCAGATGAACTATCGTTTCGTCTTCGTGAGCGTTATACGTTCACTGCAGCCGGTCACTTAGACGAAAATGATATCCGGGGAATACTTATCGATAACGATGCCCCCGATGACGTGATGGTCGCTACCGCAACGGTGTACGCAATTAATAAACTTGTTCCGAAACCGGAATTAGCTAAGTTGCCGACGAATGCTGCTGAGTTTCCCGCACTTGCGGAGATGCGCTCTAGTATCAAACAGAAATGATTTGGCGTATGTCCGCTTGGATATCTTCGATCGATCTCATTTGACCACCGCCGCTCATGCAATTAAGCGCAATAAATTCTTGCGGATACAATTGACATAGCTCTTCGTAATTACGTTTTGCTAACTCTAAGTGGTTTTTATCGGCTTCGTGCAAGTCGCGTTTTTTATCGGTATATACTCTCGCACTCTTCTTGTCTACGTTCTGTTGTGAGACATCGGCTGGCACAAGAAGGACGATATTCTTTGTTGGTCTAGGAAATCCCAGCACTTCGTACTCTGTTGTCATAGTACGTTCGTAGAACTTTCTTCGTTCGTTGATATCGTTAATCTTGACACCTTGATGGGCGAAGTTAGACGCTACGTAGCGGTCAGTAACTACGATGCTATTCGGCTTATCAAGATGGGCTCGGATTTCATCTGCCGCGCCTGCCCTGTCAATCGCGTAGGCCAAGCTAGCTAGTTCGGGATCAATCGAGTTTGAGTCTGCTCCGTACGCACCATTCAAATAGCGCTCGGCGTAGTATGCGGAGTCTTTGCCGTAGCGCGGAAAACTGAGCTGTAGCACATCCATGTTGGTCTTCGAACGTAAGTAATCGACGAGTAGTTTGGTCTGTGTCCCCTTGCCCGATCCGTCACCACCTTCGATTGCAATAAATTGTCCCACTACTTCATTCCTGGCGCCAAGTCATCGATCACTGGAGCGGCAACCCGTGAATCCTTGTAGGCTCGAGGGAGCATGTCCTGCGGCTTCCAGGTACGAATCAGCTCGTCCAGGTCATCGGTGTGCTGGTATTTACCACTCATACCCTTACGGCCCTCGGCATAGCCACCTTCTACGGGTCCGGTGTGGTGAAAAATCAATTGCCCGACACGTTCGCCAACAGGTAGCACGACACTTTCATGCATGTTCAAGTTGTAAATTTCGAGGGTGATCCGGTTGATGTAGCCGGGGTCTACCCAGCCCGCGTCAAAACAAACGGCAACTCCGTTACGGCCCCAGCTGGAACGACTTTTTACTTCGCAGGCTCCGCCGTTGGCACGAATGCCCACGAACTCATGCGTATGCGCTAGTATGCGCTCGCCTGGCTGCAACACAATAATTGGATGATCCTCAGGGATGTTGGCAAAGAGCGCTACACCGTTCTTCTCACACCACTCCTTATGTGGAATTGCCTCAAGCGGCCCTTTGAAGTAGCGAGATACGTCAGATTCATCAAACGGATTATAGACTCCGGCAGCTTCTGGCTGGTATTCCTGTTTATAAAAATAGTGGCCAAGCGTAAAATCCAGGCTTGCTTCGGACACATGATTTTCATTGAACGGCACGCACACAATTGTGCCGTCATTAACTGCGGACCGAATTTCGGTGTTACTGTATACTCCCATAAACTTGCTCCATTGTAGCATGTTAAAATTGACGTAATGAAATCAATCATCGTGGCAGTGGACAAGAAGTTGGGAATCGGCGCCGATAACGATCTTTTATGGATGAAAGATTTACCTGATGACCTTGCGTATTTTAAGCGGAGGACAACCGGAGCCAGTGTTATCATGGGGCGAAACACGTATGACAGTATGGGCCGGCCGCTTCCGAACCGCGAAAATATTGTCGTGAGTCATCGACCCGTTGGTGATGAAGGCGTATTGACCACTGCAAGCCTACAGTCTGCCTATGAGCTGGCACGTTACCCAATATTTGTTATGGGTGGTGGACGCATCTATGCAGATGCAATCGATGACATGGATCGATTGTATGTCACCGAAGTTAATGCGGAATTCCCCCAAGCTACCGTATTCTTTCCTCGAATCGATCCAACTGTATGGAAAGAAGTGTCACGCGAACATCATGATGCTGACGAACGCAATAAATATGCGTTTGACTTTGTCGTGTATGACCGTAACGACTCTTAGTGTCGTCGCTTCAGGCGCTCAACGGCCCAATATTTCTCAATGACATCGATGCTGAATAAGATAAATCCGAATATGAGTACCAGAAATACGATTTGAATCAGGCTACTCGATCCTTGGCCGCTTGCCCATGCCAGTAACTGTAATGCTCCTACAAAAAGACATGAGCGAACTAGAGAGTTTATGAGGAGCGAGAGAATTGATTGAGCGCTTAAGGCCTGCAGCATATCAGACGTATATCGTTTTGGAATGAAACGCATGTCTACACCGCAATCGGCGCCTTAATTGGGGCATCCGGATCGTAATTATCGAGTCGTATGTCTTCGAATGTAAAATCATCGATGCTTGTAATATCAGGGTTTAGCCATAGGGTCGGCAGTGCCTTAGGCGTTCTCGCAAGCTGCTCCTTTACTTGATCGAAGTGATTAGAATAGATATGCGTATCCGCTAATGTATGAACGAATTCTCCCTGCTTTAGTCCTGTCACTTGAGCGATCATCGCGAGTAGTAGTGAGTAAGATGCGATGTTAAACGGCACACCGAGAAACGTATCTGCAGATCGCTGATACAAATGGAGGCTCAGCTTTCCATTTGCCACATAGAACTGGAATAGGCTATGACACGGCGGCAAGCCACCAATTTCAACGATCTCGTCAATCTCTGCGACGTTCCATGCACTCACAATAATGCGCCGTGAGTCGGGTGTCTTTTTGATCATGTCGATTGCGTTAGCAATTTGATCAATAAATCCGCCCTTTCCATCTGGCCATTTCCGCCACTGCACGCCGTAGACTGGCCCAAGATCACCCCACTTGGATGCAAACTCACTATCGGTAGCAATTTTTTGAATGAATTCACTCATTTGCTGTTTCCATTCATCGGAGTTCACTCCTGGGACTGGCAAGTTATTTTTTTGCAGATACGCTTTAAACGGCCACTCATCCCAGATATGCACATTGTTCTGTGCAAGATATTCAATATTTCCTGTGCCTTTTAAAAACCACAGTAACTCATGAACTACGGAGTTAAAGTACAGTTTTTTAGTAGTAACGGCCGGAAACCCTTCGGCTAGGTCATACCGAACTTGGCGGCCAAAGACGCTTCTAGTGCCAGTTCCTGTTCTATCGTTCTTGTCCGTTCCGTTATCCAAGATGTCCTGGAGCAAGTCTAGATATTGTCGCATTGATTCCCCTCGCTTCGTTTTCTATAGCATAGCAAAATGCCCTCCACCGTTTCTAGTGGGGGCATTTTAATAAACTGTTTTTGCCGTTAGTTTACGACGTTTTCAACCTTGATACCTGGACCCATAGTGGTAGATACACTAGTTGACTTCACATATGAAGTTTTAAGGCTAGTCGGTTTCTGTGACTGTAGACTGTCAAAGAAGGCGCGAGCATTCTGTTCGAGCTTGTCTGCACCGAATGATACCTTACCGATCGAAAGGTGGACGATCGCTTGCTTGTCTACTCGGTATTCAACTTTTCCGGCCTTCGCTTCTGTGACTGCTTTTGCAACGTCAGTCGCTACAGTACCACTCTTTGGATTAGGCATTAAGCCACGTGGCCCGAGGAGTCGCGCGTACTTCCCAAGCTTTGGCATGTACTGTGGGGTTGCAACAAGTACGTCGAAGTTCAGTTCTTCTTTATCAAGCTGCTTAATGAATGTGTCGTCACCAACAATGTCTGCACCAGCTTTGGTCGCAGCAGCGTGGTCACCTTCTGGAGCAAAGACAGCCACGCGAACCGTTTTACCGCTACCATTAGGTAGTACAACGGTTGAGCGAATGTTTTGGTCGGCTTGACGAGGATCAACACCAAGTCGTACATGCACTTCAACGCTCGCGTCGAATTTGACTGGGTTTGTCTTAACTGCAAGATCAAGTGCATCTTTCAATGCGTATGCTTTCGTGGCGTCAATATGTTCAGCTACTTTACGGTAGTTCTTGCCACGTCGCTCGAGGCGTGAACGCACCTTTGGAGCTGGTCCCTTCTTGCGAGTCTCTTCCTCGCCTTTTTGAGAAGTTGTATCACCGGCTTCCTTGCGTGCCTCTTTTTCGGCCTTTTCTTCAGCTTCTCGAAGTGATTTCTCGCTGCGCTTACCAGCCTTTGCTGCAGTTTTCTCTTCGACGGCAACTTCAGCTTCTACATCAACTGCGCCCGCAGTTGCGATTGCAGCCTCAATTTCAGCAATAGTGCTTTTTTCTGAAACTTGAAGATTCAGTTCTTTTGCTCGTTCGAGCAACTCGGCTTTTTTAGCCATAGATATGATCCTTTCTGTGGTCCAATCGATCGCTTCGTCAGCAGATCTCCCAACATTGATTTATATGAAAACTATAGCACAAAACGTGGTGAATTACCAATCGTACCCGTTCATTGCTACCGGGTCGGATCTATATCCCCAAGCCGTTGTTGTGTAGCCGGGCATAATCTTACTGTTACCTTGAGTTTCATATGATGCTAGACCGTCAGATTTATAGCGCATTAGCTGGTAGTAGCTGCCACCACCGTCATTTGCACCCCAGGCCACGCTTGAACCTTTATAGAGGTACGTATCCGCGCTCGGAAGCGACGTATCGAGAGAAGGAATGACCGTCATGTATTTAGGTGAAAGGCCTGGGATGAATGATTCTCCACTACCTTGATTCCAGCCGCACCAACCGTTTGCATAGTTACCAGTCTGGTTGTCGCATGCTTCACTATTTGGATATCTTCCGTTATCAGTTTTATAAAGCTCCAGTGCCTTCACGATTGTCGAAAGGTCGCTTTGCTTTTTTGAAAAGTCAGCTCTATTTTTGATACCGTTGTAGGCTACCACCGTTATTGCAGCCAGAATTGCAATCACAACTATTACAATCAGGAGTTCGACTATTGTAAAACCGCGTGCAGTACGTGATGCCATAGTGGCTAAAATTATAGCACGAGCGTTATGGGTTACGGCGATTTTGGCGTACAGAACTCACTATTGAGGCCGTAATTATACATAGGCCAGCTGCTCCAGCGATAATTTCCGGTATGTCAAAGAATATACCCGCAAGAAGCACGGCTGATAACACTCCGATGGTGTAATGAGCGCCGTGTTCTAGGTATCGATAGGCATGGAGTACGTGGTGTTCAACCATGTAGATAGTCAAGCTCCGCACCCACAAAGCGCCGATTCCGAGGCCGATGGCTATCAGCACGACATCTTTTGTAACGGCAAATGCTCCAATTACGCCGTCGAAACTGAAGCTGGCGTCTAATACCTCTAGGTATAGAAACGCCATAAATCCAGCCATGCCAGTTTTTAGGGTGCCGGGCTTAACGGATGATTGCTTCCGCCCGAATAACTCAGCAAGACCGTGAATCGCCACGTAGGTAACAATTCCAATTAAGCCAGCAATAAACGTTTCGCGGGGGTCAGGGTTGGCTGGTATGAGTGAAAGGACTGTCAACACTACAAAACTACAGGCTGTATAAAGCCACCATTTGCTCATGTCTTGGAGCGGTTTTTCAATCACATCTATCCAGTGGACTTTGCGCTTAGGATCGAGGAAAAAGTGTAAGCAAAGCATGAGTAGAAACATCCCACCAAACGATGCGATAGATATGTGGGCTGCCTCAAGTTCATGCGCATACGTATCTGGCTGGTTCAGTGCCAGATCGACTACAGAACCCATCGGCAACCCAGCCGTGATTGCAACGATGACGATTGGGAACACCAGACGCATTCCCACGACAGCAATCAAAATTCCAATAGTGATAAATATCTTTCGCCAAAATTCGCTCACACCCGATAATACTTTGGCGTTAATGATTGCGTTCTCGAAGCTGAATGTAATTTCAATCAGAATAAGTATGGATGCGACAAACAGCGCCTCTGGTCCAATAAATCCGGCAACCGCAGCAAGGCTGAGTATAGTTACGAGGCCACTAATAAAAAATATTCGAAATGGGTGGGTTTTTGTCGGCATTGGCATGGACTTCAGTATACCGCTTACGGCCTCCCATCTCCATCTGCTACACTGCTTGATATGTTAAAGATCACACCCGCATCGAAGCACCATCCGCTGCATACGAAACGTCGCGTACTTAATCTACCTTTCGGGACTCAACGATTACTCGCAGTCTTTGAAGGAGTAGAAGGTGGCTTTGCGATCGGTACCAGTATCGTGGTTGCGCTCAGTATCGCCGGATTAGAGCATCATCTTTTGCTGCTGACCGCTTTAATAAGCATTGTTGTAAGTGGATTTAACAGTGCGAGTGTCAAATATAGCAGTGAGCACTACCTCGATGAATTAGATGGTCGAGAAAAGCGAAGCGCATTTCGCCATTATTTCATTCCAGCGTGTATAGAATTTGTCTGTTACATGATTCTAAGCGTTGTCGCGATACTGCCACTACTATTGCTATCCAATACATTCGTGGCGGTTATTCTTTCAGTTGCCCTTACGCTAATCGTTTTATTTGCAGCTGGCGTCTGGAGGGGCTACATCTTACGAATGAACAAATTACGCGATGGGATTGAAACTCTCGCGCTGGGCGTTGGAATTATACTAATAGGTTTGATTAGCGGGCTAATCGTCAATTCGCTCTAAGTAACCCTTTAGGTTATACTAGTAGGATACATGTCTAAGTACAAACTTGTAATTGCGTCGAACCGTTTGCCGGTCAGTGTGGTGCGCCGTGACGGCAAACTTGAATACGAAGCAAGTTCGGGGGGCCTCGCAACCGCAATGGCTTCTTTGGAACAAGATGACAAGATATGGGTTGGCTGGCCAGGTATACCTTCAGATGACCTGACAGATTCCGAAAAGGATTCAATCACGCAGAAACTTATGGAGCAGGGTTGCTACCCGGTGTTTCTCACGGCCGAACAAGTCGAACTATTCTACGAAGGATTTTCCAACGACACGCTTTGGCCACTTTTCCATTACTTCCAATCCCTTACACACCATAGAAACGAATACTGGGATGCGTATCAGGAGGTGAATGACTTATTCGCTCGTGCCGCAGCAGAAGTGGTTACTGAAGATGGCTCCGTATGGATACACGACTATCACCTGCTTACCATGCCAAGTATGTTGCGAGCATTAAACTCTGACTTATCTATCGGATTTTTCCTTCACATACCATTCCCTTCATTCGAAATTTACCGGCTTCTACCCCAACGCAAGGAGTTGCTTAAAGGTCTGCTTGGGGCTGATCTAATCGGATTCCACGTGTATGACTACGCGAGGCACTTCCTTTCGAGCTGCCTGCGTCTCCTTGGGCTTAATAGCTACCAAGGTTCGATCGAATACGAAGGTCGCATGGTAAAGATTGATGCCTATCCAATCGGTATTGATTACAAGAAGTTTCGAGACACACTCTCGCTACCCGCAACAAAGAAAGCAATTTCAGCGTTGTCGGATATGCGTAAAGATATGAAGCTGATCTTATCTGTAGATAGGCTAGATTATAGTAAAGGAATTCCAGAGCGACTTGAAGCATTTCGAATACTTCTCAGTGATTTCCCAGAATGGCGCGGTAAGGTCCGCCTTCAAATGGTTGCGGTTCCTTCACGCACAGAGGTTCGCACCTACCAAGAGCTACGTGATACGATCGAACAAACAGTCAGCCGGATTAACGGTGAATATGGCACCGTCGATTGGGCACCTATATCGTATCAATTCCAAAATCGCCCCTTCGAAGAAGTCGTTGCCTTATATGCAGTGGCAGATGTGGCACTCGTTACACCGGTGCGAGATGGTATGAACCTCGTTGCAAAAGAATATATCGCGTCGAAACAGAACCGTCCGGGGGTTTTAATTTTAAGCGAAATGACCGGCGCCATGGATGAACTACCTGAGGCGATCAGTATTAATCCTTCTAACACACGCTCCGTTGCCGAAGCGATGCATCGTGCCCTCAAAATGAGTAAACGTGAGCAAATGCGCCGGATTAGCGATATGCAACGTCGCCTTAAAACATATACCGTTCAAGCCTGGGGAGCTGACTTTATGAACGATCTTCTATCGGCCGATGGAGCTCGTGAGCACCAGCATCGAAAACGTATGACTGACGAAGCTCGCGAGGAGTTAGAAGCGAGTTTTCGTGAAGCAGATAGGCGACTCATTATTCTAGACTACGACGGCACGTTAAAAGATTTTGTATCAAGCCCTAGAGCATTGCTTGCAAAGCCCTCCATACGCCTGCGTCGAATTATTAAGCGGCTTGCGGATGATGATAGAAATCACATAGCAATAATTAGCGGTAGGCCTAAAAAGACGCTTGAACGATGGTTCCGGGGAATAAGTGTTAGTCTCGTCGCTGAACACGGTGCATGGACACGCTATGACGGAAAATGGACTCGTGTTGATGTCGACTTTAAGCATATTAAGAAGAAGTTACGTCCTGTACTTGAACGATATGTATCTCGAACGGCTGGCGCAGAGATAGAAGAAAAAGACTATTCCCTCGTATGGCATTACCGCAATGTTGCTCCCGAGCTCGCCTACGTTCGTGCAGGGGAGATGAAACGCGAACTGATCGACGTCCTAAACACTGATGATATCGGTGTCTACTCTGGTGATAAAATTGTTGAAATAAAACCTGTCGGCATAAATAAGGGCGATGCTGCCGCGGAGCTTGAAGCATTATATCCTTCGGACTTTATCCTCGCTGCGGGCGATGACTACACCGATGAAGACATGTTCCGTGAGCTACCCACAGAGAGCTTCACAATTAAGATAGGTAGCGGCAATACAAAGGCACGCGCCCAGCTATCTGATGTTCAAGAAATGACGCAGCTCCTAGACGATTTAGGCAAACAAAAATAGGCTCGCATGAAGCGAGCCTATTTTCTGAATGAGCATTCTATTCAGTTACTTCAACGCCCATTGAACGAGCTGTACCGGCTATAACCTTGATACGGCCTTCTTCGTCAATGGCATTCAATTGATCTTTCTTTGCTTCAGCAATCGCTGCGAGTTGTGTTCGAGAGATTTTTCCAACCTTTTCAGAATGTGGCTTGCCACTTCCCTTTTTAAGACCAATCGCTTCGCGAATCATGTCATCGACTGGCTGACCTAAAGACTTCCAGTCGAATGAGCGGTCTTCGTAAACCTTAACATGTACGATAACGTCTTTGCCCATAAGATCTTTTGTCGCATCGTTAAATGGATTGATGAAATCCATCATGTTC
>DJJF01000009.1:0-31070 GCA_002434005.1 Candidatus Saccharibacteria bacterium UBA6575
CAAGTGGGAAACTAGCACGGTGCCGAATTATACAAATAACCCTCCGAATAGGAGGGTTTTTGTTATGGCTCAACGAGGAGTGTTTTAGCTCTGACTCGCGGTATATTATATGAAAAAATACTTACTACCAACGCAATCAATATACTCAAAATTGTACTCACCCCATACGTAACGCCGCGCTTCGGGCTGCGTTTCGCCACAGTAAGATTGATGATCACTTGAATAAAACTCAAAACGAGAAGCAAGAACAATAACAGCTGGAGTGTTAGCGCCTCGCCAAAACCACCGGTGTCGCCAGCTCCAGGTACTAAAAGCATGTATACGTACGGAACAAAACAAACTATGTAAACTACACTAATGAAGATGTGTTTCATATAAGGAGTTTAGCACGGTATCGGGTGCTATTACTGCTCATGATAAAATATATGAGATGATCATTCGTCAGTGGCTGCAGCGCATAGCGAAATATTTGCGGTCGATACCAAACAAATATTACATTTACGGCGGAGCGGGGCTGGCGGTCGTTTTCTACGGCCTTAATTTTTTGATTCCAAAACAAGTGGCATTTAGCTACGCCGGCCAGACATGCCATAAGCAGTTGACGCTGCTGCCTGGGTTGCAGGCGGTGCAAGATGATGCCTATAAAGTATCATTCAGCCAGGACTGGAAAATTGGTACAGTGCCTATTATGTCACTTAAGACGTGTTTTGCTACCAAGAATGCTCCGGTGACAGGAAGTAGAGTTGTCGGCGTCGCGCCGTTTAACGGGCCACTTGCTCGGACCATGTACCGTATTACCGTAGCAGAGGCACCGAGCGCGATGCTTCAATCGATCAAAGCAGAAATACCTGTCAGTAAGCAGCTGAAAATAGAGTTAAGTCAGGCAGATAATGTGAATGATTACTCGCTTAGGGTTGAGGATAAGTCGGTGCCATGTTCGGCTACCGGTATATCTGTAAGCTGCGATATGCCCTCGCTAAACCTAGAACAGGGTCGGTCATATGAGTATTCTTTAGAGCGTTCATTCCAGGCTAGTAAAGCAGTATCCATTGGAAATGGCTCGTTTAAAACACTCAAAGCGATCGCGGTAACCCAGGCATCGGTATCAAGCGACCAAGTAGTGTTCGCACGTCCTACGAGCCTGAGCTTTACAACCGATAAACCTATGGTAGCTGCTTCCGTTACGCTTACCTCGGAAGGTAAACCAGTGGAATTTACTGGCAAAGCCAGCGGTACCTCGTATACTCTGACACTCAAAGCAGAACTCCCGCGCGAGAAACCATATGAGCTCATCGTAAAAACGATCGATGCCAAAGACGGCAGCTCGTTGGTTGAGCCGTACAAAGTTACATTTAGAACATCAGGAGGCCCCAAGGTAGCGGCTGTGTCGGTAGGATCAACCGGCGTAGGGCAGTCTGCCGGTATTGTGCTGACATTCGACCAGGCATTATCTAAAACAAAAGATGTCATGCCGTTCTTCAGTTTTGCTGGTGGGCAGGCATCGATCCAGAAGCTTTCTGACACTCAAGTGCGCGTACAGCTGGCGTCATTACCACTTTGTCAGCCATTCACGATCTCTATTAAGCAAGGCCTACCAAGCGAATTTGATATCGTGAGTACGCAGGCATGGGCTTTTACTGGTCGGACAACCTGCTATCAGACATCAACCTATGGTACGTCGATACGAGGCCGAGCATTGAATGCCTATATCTTTGGTACGAGCGGACCGGTTACGATGTATGTTGGAGGTATTCACGGCAGCGAACCAAGCTCTACAAGCCTTATGCGTGCTTGGATGACCGAGCTCGAAGCGAATCCGAATCGCTATGCGGGTAAACGTATCGTCGTAGTACCCGCCATTAATCCTGACGGACTTGCGGCTGGTTCACGCACCAATGCCCGGGGGGTTAATCTTAACCGCAATTTCCCAACAGACAATTGGTCAAAGTCGATTAAGGACACAGACGGTACGCATCCTACCGGTGGAGGAGAAAGCGCCTTGTCCGAGCCAGAGGCGTCTTCGCTGGCACGCCTGACAACATCGTATAGCCCGCGGCTTCTCCTGTCATTCCACGCAGTTGGCAGCTTAGTTATTGGCGACCCAGGGGGGTACTCCGCCTCTTACGCAAGCCGGTATGCGGGTATGGTCGGGTATCGTGATGCCACCAACAACGGCGCTGGCTCATTTGACTACAACATATCGGGCGCCTACGAAGATTGGACATTCCGTAATGTGGGCATTCCGAGCATCGTTGTAGAGCTGAGTAGCTACAGTAGTGTAAATTACGCTGGACATTATAAAGCCTTGTGGGCCATGCTGGATTAAGCAGGTATACTAAGGAGTATGCGCAGTATCTTGAGGGTGGGATATGTAGTAATTGGCGTGGCTCTGGTAGCCGCTAGTTCGGTGAATGCAGCCAAAATGGATGCAATAAATCCAGCTGAATACTCTGGACTCAGAGCAACAATCAGCAAATTAGGTGTACCCACAATCGAGCAGCCCGAATGGTTGAAGCAACAGCTTGCGGCCGAAGCTGCAGCTGCTCAGCAAGCCGCCGCTGCCGCAAGGCGTGCTGCAACCACCATTACCGTAACCTACGACGTTTCGACTCGCGGTGGTATCTATGCCAACCTGTCAGAGTTTAAATTGCTTGCAAATCAAACACTAAACGATGCGCGGGGTTGGTCACGTATGAACGTGAAGTTCGCGGAAGTCGCAAGCAATGGCCGATTTAGTCTGGTGCTTGCATCGGCTGATCAGGTGGGTGCGGTACCGGGTTGCGGTAGCGAATATAGCTGCCGATCCGGCAGGTATGTACTTATTAATCAAGATCGCTGGACAAACGCTACGCCGAGTTGGAACGCGGCTGGTGGTAGTCTGCGTGACTATCGCCACATGGTCGTGAATCACGAAACAGGGCACTGGCTGGGCCACGATCACAGTTATTGTGGCGGAAGCGGGCAAGCTGCACCAGTGATGCAGCAACAATCGATTAGTTTGCAGGGCTGTAGCTTTAATGCATGGCCACTGGCGAGCGAGCTAACATCGACGCAGCTAGGAATATGATATGAGGATGAAACAACCGTCTAAACGAACACTGCTTATCGCCTCGGCATCACTCATTCTTCTCTTTGGAGCGGGCGTATATACATGGCAAAGCTTATCGTCGTGGAAAGCTTACGAAGCGCGTTTAAAGCGTGAGCAGGGCGAGTACCAAGAGCTAAAAGACGATGCTCTTTCAGGAAAGACTGCGGATCAGAGACTCGCTGCTATCAAGCAGCTGGATGAAAAGCTGCAAAAACGAGATGAGTTATGTGCTGCCAATCTACTGTTCGCCTGGCAGGCAAACCTGATTCCAGCCCTCAAAGACGGTGTTGCAACCTGTAAGAGTAAGGTGGAGCAACTTGATGCGATCGCAGGGCCACTCGGTACGCTGCGTTCTACGCTCGAAGTTAGCCAAAAGGTTGAAGGAATACTTTCATCACTCGTAGCTACCGAATCTCTTACCGAATCCAATTGGGCCGAGCGGGGCCAAGGAGCTGCTAAAAAGGCACAGGAGTCTCTCAAGGCGATTAATGCTAGCGGGGAATCTAAGCAGGTCATCGAGCAAGCAAAAAGCCTTACAGCTGGGCTGGTAAAGAGCTGGGATACACTAATTGCTGCGAATGCAGCAAAAGATAAGACTGCATTCTTGGCGGCGTCGTCAGAGGTGACAAAGGCGTATGCAGATTTCGGCAGCCTGGCGGACTCATTCGATGAACTGATTACCGAACAAGCCTCGAAGGCGATAGATTCGGCCAAGAGTCTTTAATAGTATAGAAAAACAATAGAAAACGACCCGTCTCGCAGATCGGGTCGTGCTTTGTTTGAATCAATCTTGGTTCAAACAGGTGCCTAGCTGTCATGACAATTCGCAGTAATCACGAAAGCTACCCCTAATATATAGCACCCGAAGCATAAGTGCAACAGGTTTTAAAACATAAAAATGCATACGGTAAATATTGACAAAAAGCATAAGCTATGCTATGATGAATTCATACACATGTCACATGTGAGGTAATTGGAGGGCCGACCACTGTTAAGTGGAGGTCCTTTTAACATATGAAGGGAGCCTTAAAATGGCTGGAACAGTAACTGGTGGCAAGAAAGCTGCCGCAAAGAACCTTGCAAAAGACCCGAACTTCTACGCGAAGATCGGTAAGAAAGGTGGACAGAATGGCCGTACTGGTGGATTCGCTGCTAACCCTGAGCTGGCACGTATCGCCGGTGCTAAGGGTGGCCGTATCTCACGTCGCCGCAAGACTGAAGTCGCTGCGTAAGTAACGATCACGTAAAATAATCCCCCTCGTATTGAGGGGGATTATTTTATATGCGATATCTCCGTAAGTGGCAGGTGCGTGCCTCGTTGACACGCCAGGTTTTGCGGCACGATACGCAGGTATATTCGCGTGTTTTAGTTTGAATTCCACTCGAGCCGCAATGGGGGCAAGTACTCCGTTCATGCATCCAGTCTCGGTAGGTATCCATATCGTGGTGAATAATATCTCCAGATATATCTACATCAAAACGGGGGCCTAGTTCTACACGGGCTGCTTGCCAGGCGTCGCGCTCCATAGCAATTAGGTCAATGTCGCGCGTGTATGTAGCGTGCTCGAGCGTCGCATGCCCAACTTCGTGCAGTAACCGTGCTTCGAAATGGGGGTCATCAAGGTCATATACAATAGTCGATGTTTTCGGTTGCCATTCAAACTGCTCCCCAGCCTCAAAGCTGATAGTAGGGTAGGTAGCGTGCAGCTTCTCAATCAGTGAGGGTGTCGAGGGCATGGTAATAACATCCGTATACAACGGCTTCTTCGGGGTGGACTGCTTGCACGATAGTTGGCTTGTAGCCGTAATTTAGATGTGCCTGAAGTGTTTCGGTAAGGTAGGGGCCAAACTTGCTAAAGTGTGTTCCAACACCACCACCAATGATGATCACATCTGGCCTCAAGAACGGTGCAATTGCCATGAGTCCTTTGGCGATATTATCGGAAATTTCATGCCAGGCTGATTCATCGGTAATCTCACTCGCAAGCTTACCAGTGCGTTCTTTGAGCGCTTTACCAGAGCCGAATGATTCCCAGGTCATCCACGAGTTTTCGTGCCACAAAACAATTTCGCCACCTTCGGTACGTGACAAGAGTGGATGCAGTTTGCCGTCGAGTACAACTCCTGTACCAATACCGGTGCTCACGGTGACATACAGACAAACAGCTGGCATATTGGACAGCGCGCGAGCTTCGGCCAAGCCAGCTAGATTGGCATCGTTCTCAATGATGATCGGGCAATCATAATGATTCGAAAGCAGGGCTTTCATATCTGTATTGTGCCAATTTAGGTTGCCAGCAGTAACGAACACGCCATTCTCAATTAACCCTGGTAACGCAACTGAAAGACATGTGATATCAATCTGCTCCGTTAAACTATCGATCGTCTGTTTGAGCTGAGATAAGTATTCAGTGACATCTTTTGGGGTAGGAAACTTCTCTTCAGACACTATCCGGCCCTCGGTATCAAATACTGCTACCAGTGTCTTCGTGCCCCCCGTGTCTACCGCCACTATCATATGTACATAAGTGTACCAGAACGGGGCGATACTATGACGAATATGCTTTTTCGCTAATTAACTTTCGTATAAGATTGCTTCAGACCGTTTTCCTGGAAGGTGAACCCGATGGAACAAGTACAAGTTCGACTCGAGAATGATCAGGGGCTTGATTTGGTGAAGAACTCCACAGGAGGCCAGTGGGTAGTGGTAGGTACGACGACCAAGGATCTCGCGCTCAGACACTACCACTACGTGGTGGACGGTGAGCCGAAGGAAGGTGAGGAGTTGAAGGGCGCATTCGTGAGCAACAGGCTCATCGAAGGTCAGGTCGGTGTCACGGGTACCTGGTGTATGGAGTCGCTCGTGAGCTCCATTCGAAGGCTGTAGGTCTTCATTCACGGTTTCTTTCCCGCCACTGAAGTAGAGCGCCTTAGCTCCTTCGGGGCGGGCGTTTTACTTTTATTGCAAAGGTGAGTAAACTATTACATAAGATAACTGGAGAAAGATATGCGAGATCGATACCAGGGTGGATCATTAGCCGGATTTATCATAATTGGTGTGCTACTAGCGCTAGTGCTAGTAGGTGGTTTGTATGGCTTAAACAGATACAATGCACAGAAGATGACGAATGAGCAAGTTGCGTCTACGAGCCAGAAGGAAGACGAGCAGAAAGAATCTTCGAAGGATCAGCAAACAGCGAAGCTCGACGACAAAGCGGCCGAAGAGCGTGCCGAGAGCCAGACCAAGGTAACCGCCCCACGTACTTCGCAAGAAACGACTCAAGAAACAGCGCAAAAGCCAGCAACCTCAACACCTGCGGCATCTTCACAAACTCCTACCAGCACACATTTGCCACAAACTGGTCCAGCCGATGTTGTACTGACGCTAGTCGCGCTGAGTGCGCTCGTATTCGCTGGCGCCTACTACCTACGCAGCTTGGCATAGACTCTCGACTTTTCTCCTCTGGTAGCGTATACTGTCTACTAGTGTCGGGAACCTGGTGAACACTCCGAAAAACCAGCTACCCACTGAATATCAATTAAGAGAGGAGTCTAACTCTATTATGGCTACTAAAGCCCTTACTATGGACGATCTGCTCGCTGCCGAAGGCAGTGTTAAGCAGCTTGTTGCTGGTGAAACAATTACCGGAACCGTATTAAACGTAAAGAAGCACGAAGTGCTCATTGATCTTGGCGCTCAAGGTGTTGGCCTGGTACCACGCCGTGAAGTCGGTTTTGGTCGTACGTTGAACCCTGGCGATGAAGTTACCGCGAGCATTGTTGATTCTGAGCTCGACAACGGTTACAGCCTACTTTCACTCCGTAAGGCTGCTAAAGACCGTGGTTGGGAAGAAGTTATTGCTAAGTCTGATGCTGGTGAAATCATCGACATTACACCGTACGATGCAAACCGTGGTGGACTTTTGGTTGAATTTGAAGGAGTTCGTGGGTTCCTACCTGTATCGCAGCTCTCTGCTGAACACTACCCACGCGTTGGTTCAAGCGACAAAGATGAAATCCTGCAGCGCCTTAACGGCCTGGTAGGCAAGGAAATGAAAGTTCGTATCCTTGATGCCGATCGCCGCGCTAATAAGCTGATCTTCAGCGAAAAGGAAGCGATTAAGGACGGTTTGGCAGAACGCTTCGCATCCCTTAAGGTGGGCGACAGCGTAAAGGGTGTTGCAACTGGCGTTGTAGACTTTGGTGTTTTCGTAAACGTCGAAGGTATTGAAGGTCTCGTGCACATCTCAGAGATTAGCTGGGAGCGTGTGAACAACCCAAGTGACTACGTAAAGGTTGGTGATTCACTCGAAGCTAAGATTATCTCTATTGACAAGGACCGCTTAAGCCTCAGTATGAAGCAGCTTAAGAAAGACCCATGGCTCGATGAAGTCGAAGCTATGAAGCCTGGCACCAAGGTTGAAGGTACCGTTACGCGCATCACACCATTTGGTGCATTCGTACAGCTTTCACCAGCCGTTGAAGCCCTTGTTCACATTAGTGAAATGGGTGGTGGCTCAGATGTTGACCCAGAGAAGGTATTTACGCTCAACGAGCGCAAAGAATTCACAATTCTCGAAGTCGACCGCGACAATCGAAAAATCTCTCTTTCTCTTAAGAAGTAATGTGTACTAAGTAATTCGTCCGGGCGTTTTCCCCGGATATAATCCAGAAAGGAAACGCCGAAATGGCCGATAAAACTCCAGACACCGCAGCCGAAAACGTTCAGAAGGTCATTCAAGTTGCCGGTAGTATTACCGTTGGTGAACTCGCCGAACTATTAAACTTGTCGGTCACCACATTGATCGGTGAACTGTTCAAGAACGGTATCATCGCAACGATCAACCAAAAGATCGATTTTGAAACAGCGACTATCATCGTTGAGGAACTTGGTCTCGATGTCGTACTTGAAAAGAAGGAAGTCGCCACCGGGCCAACCCGCGAAGAGCACACTCTGAGCGACAAAGCAGTGGAACGTCCACCAATTGTTGCTGTTATGGGTCACGTCGACCATGGTAAAACCTCTCTTCTCGATGCGATTCTTGAAACCAAGACCGTTGAAGGTGAAGCTGGCGGTATTACGCAGCATATCTCCGCATATCAGGTAGAAAAGGGTGGCCGTAAGATTACTTTGCTTGATACTCCGGGGCACGAAGCCTTTGCGGCACTGCGTCAACACGGCGCGACTCTAACCGACGTAGTTGTTATTGTCGTGGCTGCCGACGACGGTGTGAAGCCACAAACGATCGAAGCGATTCGATTTGCCCGCGAAGCCAACGCCAAGATTGTGGTCGCCATTAACAAGATGGACAAAGAGACCGCCAATCCGCAACTCGTAAAGACCCAGCTAGCAACTGAACACAATCTCAATCCAGAAGAGTGGGGCGGGGATGTGATCATGGTAGAAGTATCGGCAAAAACCGGTGCTGGACTAGATAAACTACTCGAAAACGTGCTGTTAGTGGCAGACATCGAAGAGCTAAAAGCCGATGAGCATGTGCCTGCAAAGGGACTCGTGATTGAAGCCCACATGGAAACAGGTCGCGGTTCTGTGGTTGGCCTATTGGTAGAACACGGTAAATTACATCCTGGTCAATTCCTGGTTGCCGGTACAAGTTACGGCAAAATTCGTACGCTACTTGATTTTAAAGGTGCGGCGCTCAAAGAAGCCGGCCCATCAACCCCAGTCACTGTTACCGGATTTAAAGACCTGCCGCAATTCGGTGATGAATTCGGTCTTGTGAAGAGCGAAAAAGAAGCTCGCCAAGCCACGGTTGCAAACCGATTGGAGCGCGAACGTCAGGCTGCCGAGACCAATGTAACAGGCGCTGACATCCTAAAACTCATGAGCCAAAAACAAGAAGCCGCCGATTTCAACGTGATCGTAAAAGCCGACGTACAGGGTTCATTAACTTCTGTTATGGATAGCTTGCGCCTGATTGATACGCAGGGAGCGGTAACGCTTCGTATCGTTGGCTCTGGAGTTGGTAATATTTCCGAGAATGACGTACATCTAGCTGCAACTGAAGGCACGGTCATTTATGGTTTCAATGTTGATCTACCACCGGCCGTTAAGCGCCAAGCCGCCCGCGATAAGGTGGAAGTTCGCATGTACAAGGTGATTTACGAATTGCTCGATAACGCCAAAGAAAGCATGGAAGCCTTAATTGCGCCAGAAGTGGTAGAAACCGTCACTGGTGGTCTCACGATCAAGGGTGTATTCCGTACGCTGAAAGACGAAGTTATCTGTGGTGGTGAAGTAACCAGTGGTAAGATTGTGCCTGGTGTTATGGCGCGCGTTACCCGCAAAGACGAAGTGTTAGCTGAGGTAGAAGTTACCAAGGTGCAGCGCAATCAGGTAGAAGCAAAAGAAGTGTTCGAAGGCGACATGTGCGGCCTAAGTCTCAAGACGAACAAAAAACTTGTTCTTGAGCTCGAAGACAAACTCGAATTCTTTACCCGTGAACTCGTAAAGAAAACCCTGTAATTAAAAAGACACCCAGTGCGGGTGCAGTAAAATATTGTGTTGAGCCCCGGTGGGACCGATCGGCGGACGTCTGTCCGTTTCACGGTCCCACTCGGGAATCCCATCAGGTGGCGATGCCAGCGGTGGTGCGGGCCTCGTTGATGCGCTTCAGCACCTCGTCCTTGCCGTGGATGCTGCGCTCGGTGGTGTAGGTCGACATGTAGCCGGCTGCGCTCTCGATCCGAAGAAGACTGTCGTCGAGCTTCGTGCCAACCTCACCCATGTCACGACGCATGGCCTTGATGAGCTTGCCGAGTTCAGCATGCCCTTCGATCTTGGAAGAGCGGGCCTTCGTCTTGAGCTTCTTGGTGGCCTCATCGATCTTGTCCAGGTGCTCGGCGAGCTTGTTCTTCCTTTTGGTGCTGAGCTTTTCGGCTGCTGCTTGGTCGGGCTTCTCGCCGAGGGCTGCTGCGTCCGTCTCCGACCGGAAGATGTCGGTGCCAACATCCTGTGACTCGTCCGCCTCTGACTCACCGTTGGGTGCGGCGCTCTCCGAAGGGTAGAACTGGTCTACGCTGCTCTTCGGTTGCGGCTCCTCGGGGGAGTCCAGCTGGGCATCGGTGTCGACATGACGACCGACGACCTCCGATTCGCCGCTGGCTGCGGTGGTCTCGGACTCGGTGTCCGAAAGCTCGTGTCGAGCGAGTCTCGCCCGAGTCTCCTCGTGAGCGAACTGCTCAGCGATGAGCTCCTGTTGGAGGTTGAGCTTTTCAGCTTCGAGCCTGCTGATGATCAGCTCGGCGTTGGACAGGTCCATCGGGTTGTCGGTCGACACCCTGGGTACGAGCGCGTCCTCCGGGCTGTCGAGCGCGATGTGCGTGCGCTCGTACAGGTGGTCGGTCGTGTCGGCCAAGAGCCAATGCAGCACCCCGGCTGCCTCGGCCTCGTCTGGAAAAGCGTCGGCGATGGACTTGCAGGTCATGTCGATCTGACCGATCACACTGCGACGAGCGGCCAGGAAGGCTTCGACAGCCTCCTTGACGCGCTGCTCATCGGCTTCCTTGGCCAGACGTTCATCTTCTTCGCGCTGTACTTCTCGCTGGCGCTCAGCCTCCTTGGCATCGCGCTCAGCTTGAGCTACCAGGGCTGCTGCAGCACGATCGCGCTCACGCTGTTCCTCGTTGATGATGTCGAGGTCGTTCTCGGGGTTGAATCCCTCGACCTCTTCCCTGAGTCCCATAGTGTTCCTTCCGATTGAACTTCGTCTGGCTCCATAATTGAAGCCAGCCTACCTCGGTCGTCACTTCAGCTGTTAGTGACGGGTAGGGAAGACAGGCCGTTGTAAACCGCCGTTCATTCCTACTCATCACTGGTAATTCCTGATGAGATGTAAATGTTCGTACAAGGAGATATCTACCTCGACTCATACTGACATAGATATTAACATTTTATTGTTAATCTGTCAATGAAGGGTTAATGTATATTGACTTTTTATAGTGTTTATGCTAATATAAATTATATGACAGAACGTCTTACTACTTCCGAGCAATTTAAAGCGCCTCGCATCGCCAATGCGCCTGATGCCTTACAGATTGAAACACTCGATAGTTTAGTAGGTCAGGGTGCGCTGATTGACGAAGAATATCGGAAAGCTCACCGAAAGCCTGACCGCATTGATGTACGCGTAAATCGTCGTAGCATCGTGACACAGATGCTCGAAGCAGAAGGTATACCAGTTGGTGAGACGGCCGAGGAAAAAGCAGACTTTGAACACGCGTTCACTGTGTACATGATTGCGCTGAATAGCTCTCAAGAAGATTGGGTGAGGCCTGATAATGGCATACGCCCCCGTAACGCCACATACCAAAATGTAGCAGATTGGTATAAAGACCGCGCACCTCAAGAGATTGTGGCCGCATCTTCGGCGCAAGCCCGATTAGCCGAACGACTCGAGCTACCTGCAGTATCTGAAGCTAGCCCAGTGATTGACGAAACGCCATATGATGAGCGTGACTTACGCGAATATGAGGCTGTTGCGAGAGAAGCAACCGCTGAGGATTTAGAGCGAACTCGTAAGAATCTTGCTGAAACCACTGCGAAACGCCAGGGCCGACTATGGGGCGGAAAAAAGGGCGATAATGAGATTAATCGTGCAGAATACGATCAAAGTATTCGAACGCTCGGTATTTTAACACTTGAAAGCGAACTGGCGTCGATTGACGACCCTACGCAACGGAATGCTCGTGTAATCGAGTTCTTATTCGATGAGCAGAAGAAGCTGCGTGATCTAACGACTGAAAAGCTTAAAGACTCAAAATTAGGCCGATATGTCGAGTGGATGAACAGCGGCGGTAAGCTCAAACGAATCGGTAAAGCCGGCTTAATAGGTGCTGCTGCGGCTGGTGCTGGCGCGATCGGTATGATTGCTGCACCTGCAGTTGGCGTAGGTGCCGGTATTGCTGGTGGTTTCGCCGTTGCAGCGAATCGTGCTGCTAAATTCGGCCGTGCCTATGCTCGATCTGATCGTGATCGCGGTATGGCAACAGCCGATGAAGCATACGGTGAAAATGCCGAAGATCTTACATATGACTCGACTCAAAACGAGTCAGCGGGCGACCATGTTCGTTTGATTGCAGATGCATTCGATACAAAATTCGAAGAAGATACGAAGCGTGAACAGAAAAAGCGCCGTAGGGCTGTTGCACTCGGTGCTGTTGCTACAGCGGTTGGTACCGGTGTAGGTATAGGGATTGCATCTGCTATTTCACATGCCGACGAAATTAAGGATTTTGCTGCTGATACGTTCCACAGCTGGACCGGTGGATTGAACGTCGATCTTCCAAATACTGAAGTGCCAACCCCAACGGTTGAAACTCTTGATATCAACGTTCCGGGGGCTGAAGCACCGAATAACGACGGTCTGAGCTTCGATCTAGACCGCGATGATGACGGTACATTGAACCGTTTTGACACTTCGCCGGACGATGTAGAAGACCCAAGCCTAGACCGCGATGGTGACGGTATTCGTAATTGGAACGACGCCAATCCGAACGATTCCACAATTACCACAAAACTATCTGATGTATCTGAGTCGGCTCGCTTTATTGTTCCCGAAGAAGGCGGATTCCAGACACTCAAGGAGCTAGGCATACCAGAGTATAAGCGTGAAGAAATCTGGGCTGATGCTGGCGCCAAGTTCCAAACACGCGGCCAGACGTATCTGATGAATGACGGAAAATTTGGCTGGAGCCGTGAGGGCCGTCTGTCAAACGACGACCTGCGCGTACTTGTAGATGCTGCCGCTCGTCACGGCGTCAAGCTTTAGGGCCCATCCGAGAGACCCTCTGTTTACTTGCACTTGTACGGTATAATGGAAGTAAACGACGTATAGATAAAGGATATCCATGTTTCGACTCGACGATCAATTCCTAAAAGACATCGGCTTGGACGGACTGCCAGAAGAGCAGAAGAAACCGTTTTTGCAGCATATTTATAGTGAACTTGAACTTCGAGTTGGTACACGGCTTTCAGACGGTTTGAGCGATGCGCAGCTCGAGGAATTCGAGAAGATCATCGACCGTGATGAAGAAAAAATCCAGAGCTGGCTTGCGGAACATGCGCCGACCTACATGCAGGAAGAAGCATTCGGTAAGCTGCAGCAGGCAACCGGCCTTGAATCGAACGATCCTCGACTTGTAGCTGAATATACCGCAACTAAATGGCTTGAAGTAAATCGCCCTGATTACCGCCAAGTCGTTGCTGCTGTCCTTGATGAACTTAAGCGTGAGATTATGAGTAATCGCGATGCGATTTTAGGAGGTATGAGTGAAGCACAGGCTCAGGCAGCGCCACAACCTGCAACACCTCCAATGCCAGATTTCCCGCAAAACAGCGGGGCTCAGCCACCTGTAGATCCAGGTGAAGCGCCAGAATACCCACCGCGAGCAGCGTAAGACATTTCTTAGATAAAGCGGATTTTACTTGAGATAGCCTTGTATGAAGGCATCGGCACTCATCGTCTTACCGCTTGGGCTGATCAGCTGATCGATTGAGAGATAGTCTTTCTTGAATGCTACGTCGAGAAGGGTTTTTTGTTTGGTTGAAACGTGAGCTTCGAGAATAATGATGTCGTGACCCTTGATATTGATTCGGGCACGAGGGAAGGCTTTATATGCTCGGACTAAGCATTCAGCTTGTTCGGCGGTTTGAGATTGGGGACTAAGCACTGCGTCTTGTTTGGAAATAAGTTGGCAATAGGTTGCCTGCGAATCATCTTGTGGCTTTGCCTGGAGTGAGCCATCGAATATTTTTGGCAAGGTAGCAATAAGTTCAGTCGCAGCGAGCCCAGCTAATTTTTGGCTCAAATGAGGAGCTGCTTCGTACGTAGGTAAGTTGAACTCAACCTGGTGGTATACGGGCCCAGCGTCCATTTTAGCGCTTAAAGCCATGATAGAAATGCCCGTTGATTCATCTCCGTTTGCGATAGCAGACTCTATTGGCGAAGGGCCGCGGTATTTTGGTAATAAACTTGGGTGGATGTTGATAATACCAAATGGAAACAGATCGATGAGTTTTTGTGGCACAATTCTGCCGTAAGCAACCAACACACCGGCATCGGCACCGTATGCGGCTAATTCATCGTAAATGTCCGTTGGGTTCTTTGGAGTGTGAACCGGAATGTTGTTCGCTCGCGCTAGTTCGGCTATTTCGAGCACTTTCTGCTTGCGAGACTTTGTACCTGCATCGTTCGAGACGACTGCTCTAATGTCGTAATCGGCATCGATGAGAGCTTTCAAAACCGGTGTTTCAGTGTGGTCCAGTCCGCTGACAAGCCGTTCGTTACCGAAGAAAACGATCTTACGACTCATCGTCGTCCCAAAGTTCGGCGTTGTTCTGAATGTGTTCAGCATAATCGAGTGGCTGTAGCTCACCTGATTCATCCAGTGCATAGAACGCACTGGCATCGTCTTTAATATGGTCAATGAAAACGATTCCGTTGGTATGATCAATTTCGTGCTGGATTACACGCGCCAGGAATCCTTCTGCTCTAAAACTGACCTCGCGACCTTGGTCGTCAAGCGCTCGAACTCGTATTTTTGTGTGGCGCGGAACTTTTCCGTACACATTTTTAATACTCAGGCAGCCTTCGTAGTCAGCCACTACATCACCTTCGTATTTGGCGATATATGGGTTGATAAGCACAGTAAATTCGCGGTTGCCTTTGTCCTCAAAGTCACTCCGTACTATGACAACGCGTTCAAGACGGTCGATTTGAACGGCTGCTAGCGCGGCAGAAATTTCGTGCGGGCGTGAATCTTCCCAGTCGAGCGCAGCTGATGTCATGTCATTGATCAGCTTAGCAGTCGTGTCATCCGGATGAATCTTCGAAGATTTTTGGCGAAGATGCGGATTCGGCAGGGTAATGATATCTTCTTTTTTCATTACTCACCATTGTAACAAAGGGAGCACATCTGTTGCTATTAAAAACCGCGATGCTCAGGGTTTCGTATGTAGATGGTTTGATTCTTAACGAAAGAATAGTAGGTGAGACTGTATGACTGACATTGGCCGGTTCCTTGGTCAAAGCCACTGCCGTCAGGATATGGCCATGTGGTAATGACATAGCCCTTGGTGCTACTTCCTGCGCCCCCGGCACTCCCGGTCAAGCCAACGATCCACGAGTCTTGATTCGATGATTGAAGTCCTTCGAGTGGAATTTCAAGGAGTGTCACACCGTTGGTACCAGCGACATCGGTGTAGCACGGGTAGTATCCGTTCTTTACTTTAAATATCTCAAGCTTTCTCTTGATCGTAGCGGTTTCGCTTGCCTTCTCGGAATCAATCGCTCGATCCTTTATGCCATTAAAGGCGACGACAGTTATAGCGGCCAATATGGCGATAACCACGATAACAATGAGTAATTCAACAATCGTGAAACCGCTTTTGCTTTTATTCATTAGCTATAACTATAGCAAAGAAATTGGATCGAGTTCGAACTGCCAGTTGCCGCCAGGTGGAAGTAGTTTGATCGCGTCGGTTAAGTAATTCCTCTTCGGAGACTTCAGTACCAGCTGCCAGCGGTACGATCCGCCAGCTCGTTCATAGAATGCCGGCGTGGGGCCAAGCAGCTGGACGTCTTTTGGTAGAGAATTCTTGAGCTGCTCGGCTAATGCTTTGGCGTTTCGTATCGAAGCGGCTTCTGTTTTATACGAGCACTGGAGCTTAAGGAGAAAGGTAAACGGAGGAAAGTTGCTGCGTCGTCGCTGCTCTATGGCAAGCTTGTAAAACTGTGTGTAATCCTGCGCGAGTCCTAGTGTGATCGCTGGGTGCGTTGGCTGGTAACTTTGCACGAGTACATTCGTTTCAGCAGATGTTCGTCCAACTCGTCCAACAACCTGGGCCAAAAGCTGAAATGTTCGCTCAGCTGAGCCATAATCAGGTAGGCTTAGGCCTGCATCTGCCTGAACGACCACCACTGTGTGGAGTTTTGGCAAGTCCAGGCCTTTGGCGATTACCTGTGTGCCGATAATGATGTCGATCGTACCGTCGTACAACTCTTTGTACCGAGCCTCGACCGTCTCGTTTGCAGCGGCATCGCCATCAAATCGTGCAACGTTCAGTTTGGGGAACAGACGACGTATTTCACTCTCGATTAGCTTGGTGCCAATACCTTTGTGAATGATACTTACATCGCCACATTCAGGGCAGCTCGTGGGCACTCGTGATGCGAAGTTACAGATGTGACAGCGTAGTTCATGCATATCGGCGTGAAGGGTGAGTGGGATAAAACAAGTAGGACAACCTGCTTGCCAGCCGCAATTTTCGCACAACGTTGTTGGTGCGCTCCCACGGCGATTGTGAAATAACAGTACTTGCTTGCCAGACATACTGTCTTGTTCGATTTGCTGCAGTACTGCATCAGACAAAAATCTATGTCGCTTAAAATGTGTTCGTTTTGTCATGTCGACCAATTGAACAGCGGGCTTATGCGCTTGTGGTACAGCTGGCGTATCCATTGTCAGAATAGGTCGACCGGTCGATTCTGCCAGGTAGTAATCAACGACTGCAGGTGTAGCGCTCCCAATGACAAGGGGTGCATTCGATGCGGCACTTAGCTGATGCGCGGCTCTTAAGGCATGATAGCGGGGAGATTGCTCCTGTTTGTATGAGGGCTCGTGAGCCTCATCGATTACAACTAGACCGATATTTGGCACTGGCATGAACAAGGCTGAACGTGGGCCGATCACAATACGGGGCTTGTCTGACTGTAAAGCCGCGCGCCATGCCGCGTGTCGCTGCGCCTCGGTTTGGCGCGAATGGGTGAGAATAATATCTTCAAAATGATTCGAGAACTCCGCGACAACTTGAGAGGTAAGCGCAATTTCAGGGACTAGGACTATAACTGAGCGACCAGACCCGATCGTGCGACGAGCGAGCTCAATGTACACAGCGGTCTTACCTGATCCGGTAACGCCGTGCAACACTGATGTTCCTACGCCGGACTTGACGACCGCCTCAACTGCAGCGGCTTGATCTTTATTGAGTACAAAATATGTTCGTTCGCGTGCTGTAACAGATAATGATAATTCTTTTTCACGACGCTTTTTGTGTAACCCTGCTGGCAAAACGGTTTGTAACACGGTGGCAAGCGGAGTGACATAATACTCACTCAGCCATCGCGTGAGAGCGACATGTGGGCCCGGTAATGCGATCGGTTCAAGCACAAATTCAATCGACTTTACGTCATACGGTGGTTTTGATGAGACAGCCGTAAGGACAATGCCATTCATGAGCTTTTTCCCGACACTAATCCGAACCAGTTGACCAACTGAGAGTTTGGTATCCGAAGCATACGTGAAACTATCCGTCCCTGAGCGAACTATCTGTGTCGGCGCAACCTCATAAAAATACATACTGTCTACCAAGTATAACTGTTACACTAACCATATGTATTTCGATTCAAGGGCGGATGCCGGAGCCAAGCTGGCGGCAATATTGGCTGAGCGGTATCGCTATGAGAACTGTGCAGTCGTAGCGCTTAGCGATGGTGCTGTACTGGTGGGTGAGCAAATCGCTGCGGCACTGCACTGTGTACTCACGATGCTGCTTATGGAAGATATAGAAGTTCCAGGTGAGTCTGTAAATATCGGCGGAGTTGCTGAGGATGGCGGCTTTACGTATAACGGCATGTTCTCGGCAGGTGAAATTGAAGAGTACAACAGTGAGTTTCATGGATACTTTGATGAAAAGAAGCGTGAAGCATTCCAGCGTATCAATCGCTTACTAGGCGATGGAGGCCTTATGGATAAGTCGATGCTCCTCGATCGAACTGTCATACTGGTATCTGACGGTCTTGATGGCGGTGCGGCGATCGATGTAGCTATGGATTTTTTGAAGCCCATACGCACATTACGCATCGTCGTTGCTACTCCAACCGCCAGTATTCCGGCCGTTGATAAGCTGCATATGGCTGCCGATGAAATTCATATTTTGGATGTGAAAGAGAATTTTATGGGAACGAACCATTACTATACTGACAACACGATTCCGACCCACGAGGAAACGATCGCTAAGATCAACCAAATCGTCCTTGAATGGCAATAAACGGCCGTTGGCCTCATAGGACAAACCTAAGGTTTTTCCTATCGCTTCGCTGGGCTTTTCCTTTAGCTGTGTAAATTTCGCAGAAGTAAATTCTGACGAAATTAACTAGTAATATTTGGGATACAGGCTTGTGTGTCGTTGTAAGATTGTGCTACCATTAAAAGAACAACTGCAAAGAATCTAAAAGCCCCTAGAGGGTGCAAGGGAGAGTATGTTAGACGTTTTTATTACTAGTCGAGTGCGCCGAAAAATCGTAGTGGTGTATGCGAAATATCCTGATTTTCACACCCACGTGCGCGGCCTCGCCAAGCTAATAAAAGAAGATCCAGGCAACATTCAGCGTGAGCTGAAGCGCCTCGAAAAAGTAGGTTTTTTGACCAGCGAAAAACAAGGCAACACCAAGATCTATTCGACTAACAAGCAGTTCCCAATTTTTAAAGAACTTCAAAGCATCGTGATTAAAAGTCAGCAGCATCAGACTGCTCGCACAAAGCGCGCTGCGACTGACATCTCACCTATGTAAGACACCATAAGACAAAACCAAGGTTTTTTCTTATCGCTTCGCTGTTCTTTTTCCTTAGCTATCAATAGTTTCACGAAGTAAATTCGCTGAAACTATTGTCATATAATGGGTAGTTGAATGAGTGGAAAACAGAATCTTTTTGAAGAAATATTAGACGCTAGGGGCTTGAAAACGCAGGCGCAGCGTGATGCCTTTTTAAATCCGAGCTACGATGCGAAGCACGACCCGTTCTTGCTGCCCGATATGCAAGCTGCCGTTGATCGATTAGTCGTTGCACACGGTAAACAAGAGCACATCACCATTTATGGCGATTACGATATTGACGGCCTGACTGCAGCGACTGTACTTTTAGACGCATTTAGTAGTTTTGGTTTTGAACATGTTGATGCGTTTATTCCAAACAGGTTTGTGGAAGGATACGGATTAACAGTTGATGCGATTGAGCGGATTGCCGAAGCCGGCGCGCAGCTGATTGTAACGGTGGACTGTGGATCTTTGAGCCATGTGCCGATTGGACGCGCTAAGGAGCTTGGTGTTGATGTTATCGTAACCGATCACCACAATGTAGCCGACGAACAGCCACCAGCTATTGCGGTGATCAATCCAAAACGCTCCGATCACACATATCCATTTATTGATTTGGCTGGCGTTGGGGTTGCGTTTAAGCTGGTACAGGCTCTTCAAACAAGGCTCGACGGTCTGGAGCAAGGACAAGAGAAATGGCTGCTTGATCTAGTAGCGCTAGGAACAGTGTGCGACATCGTAACGCTTGTTGATGAGAATCGAGCGAACGTATTCTGGGGACTGAAGGTGCTTGCAAAAACGAAGCGCCCTGGACTCAAAGCTCTCATGGCAGTATCACGAGTTGATCCAAATACGGTAAATGCGCGGAGCCTCGGGTTTGGACTTGGTCCACGTATGAATGCGGCCGGGCGCTTAGAAACAGCGCAGATTGCTCTCGATATGCTAACGGCTGATGATCCTATGATCGCACTGGAAAAAGCTCAACAGCTAGACACGCTCAACAGCGCCAGGCGCGCCGACCAAGACCAAATATTTAAAGCGGCAGTTCGGCAGGCCGGTGCGTTCGATTCAGATAATGTGCTGGTGGTAAGTAGCCCAGACTGGAATCACGGGATTGTAGGCATCGTCGCCGCGAAGCTGCTTGAAAAATTCAAGAAACCAACATTTGTATTACAAGAAATGGGCGAGGAAACCAAGGGGTCTGCGAGGAGCTATGGCGATTTTAGTGCGGCAGATGCGATCAAAAGCGCGAGCGGTATTATTACCAAAGGTGGTGGGCATAAATTAGCAGCTGGTGTTACCATGCCAACACAGAATATTCACGCATTCAGGGAGCAGGTGAATAAGCATTACCGTGATCAAAATCTCATGAATCAGGCGGCAATTTTGCTACCCAAATCAGATGTTGTGGCAGACTTGTCGTCAGTTGATGAGCCGCTCGTGAGTCTACTCGCTACGTTAGAGCCATTTGGAAATGGCAATCCACAGCCCGTACTTAAATCGGAGAACTTAATTGTTATGCATGTAAGAAAAATGGGTGCAGATGCCCAGCACGTAAAACTTGATGTGAAGTCGCCAGACGGTTCTACTATGCAGCTTCTAGCATTTAATGCGCCAGAGCAATTTTTCGTTGAGCCGGGTGAATACATCGATGCCTGGTATCAGCCAGATATAAATGAGTGGATGGGACGGCGAAGTGTCGAAGGTCGATTGCTACACCTTGAGCTAGCATCTACAATTGACGCATGAATCAGCGCACCGTTTGGCCAAAGATAAAATTCCCGCTCCTTTTGCTCATAGCGTTCTTATTCGCCGCCATATGGGTTGGTGTTGGTCGGCTTACTTTTGGGGTATTTGGCTGGATGGCGTTTATAACTCTTTTTATGTTCACGCCGATTATCGCGCTTTACGGCATAATTGTGTCGATTATCGTCGCGGTGCGTCAACGAACATATCGATTCCGTAAATGGGGACCGTTCATGACATGGGTAGTTATAACATTAGCGGCGCTATTTTGTGTCGGATTCTTTATGCCTGATGGTGGAGATACGCCGGAAAGTCTTGGCTCAGGACTATCGGTGATGCTACTGGATCGAACGAACGCGGCGTGGGTGGGTATCAGCGGAACGGTCATGATGCTATCGGCATTTATAGCCGTGGTCTCTGGTTTGATCGCGCTAGTGCTGGCATGTGTCGAACGCCAGCCTCGCCGCGAACCATGATCGTGTTTACGATTAAATGATATACTCGAGGCATCGTATGTGGGCAAATCGAATAACCAAGACAGGACCGCGTGAACGCATGAGCGACCGGGGTTTTACGATCGTTGAATTGCTAGTCGTTATCGTTATAATTGGTATCCTTGCTTCCATTACCATCGTCGCATATAACGGTATACAGAACAGAGCGAATGATGTAGCTGTTCAGGCTAATCTAAAGAATATTGGTTCGCAGATTGGTTTATACATGATTGATAATACGGCGCTGCCAGCCACAAATTCAGAACTAACATCGCTTGGTATGAAGGTGACAGGATCATCATACGGCAGCCACTACGTATCTAGTGGGCAGAACTACAATATGGCGTATTGCAGAAATACTACTACCAATAGCTACGCCATTGTGGCGGCGAGTAAATCAGGCAAGGTATTCGTTGTGACCGACGGTACCGTGAAGGAAGGCGTCGGACCCATGCAGACAATCGCAACGACTTGCTCGAACAACGGATTTTCGGGTGCATCCACACTCTGGTTCTTTAGTGCTGGTGCGTGGCAGTATAGTATCCAGTACTAAGCGTTGATATCTTTGTTGTAATCTGTTAAAATACTTTTCATATGGTACAAGTAACACGTAAAGACGAACGCGAAGCGAACGAGAACGTAATCCGTCGCTTCAACCGCAAGGTTTTGCAGAGCGGAGTGCTTAGCACTGCGAAAGCAAGCATGCGTTTCAGTAAGCCAATTAGTAAGACTGAGCGACGCAACAAAGCTATCATCCGTAAGGCTCGTAAGGCTGACAAGATGGCTAAGATGCGCCTTGGGGTCCGCTAGTTGAGTCTGACTGAGACTATCAATAACGATGTGAAAGCCGCTCTTTTGGGCGGCGATCGTTTTACGGCGGATGTGCTTCGTAATCTTAAGGCTGCGATTTTGAACGAAGAGGTTGCAACTGGTAAGCGCGACGAAGGTCTTAATGACAGCGAAGTTGAGAAAATTATTGCTCGCGAAGTAAAGAAACGCGCGGAGAGCGTACGTATGTACGAGGCAGGTGGGCGACCAGAGCTTGCCGAAAATGAAAAGCTGGAATCTAGCGTGCTTGAAGCGTATTTACCCAAACAACTTTCGGAAAACGAAATAGCCGAAATAGTTGAACAAACAATCGATGAAATGGGTGCAACTGGTATGCAATCAATGGGACTCGTTATTAAAGCAGTCAAAGAAAAGGTCGGTAACACGGCCGATGGCGCTCTTGTAGCCAGCACTGTTAAAAGCAAGCTTTCAAACTGATACAATAAAAGCATGATTATATTCTTTGGACCGACCGGTGCAGGTAAAAGCGTACAGGGTCAGATGATTGCTGCTAGACACGACTGGGAATGGCTCTCAACTGGGCAACTACTGCGTGATAGTAATGACCCGGCTATTATTCAAATTTTAAAATCAGGTGATCTGGTATCGGACGGCGTAACATATGACGTGTTCCATGAAGCGATTCAAGAAGCGAAGCAAGACGGGTTCGATAACATCATTATCGATGGATTCCCGCGCACGCTCGATCAAGCTCAGTGGCTTTCTAAGTATATGGACATGCACGGCGAAAAGATCGACCTTGTAATCGTGCTCGAAGTTCCTGAGACAGAAATTATGAAGCGGCTTGAAAAACGTGGTCGTATGGAAGACACACCTGAAACAATTGCGAAACGAATGACGATCTACCGCCAAAAAATGTATCCAGTGCTTGGCATATTCGCAGAGCAGGGCGTGCGCATTGTACATATTGACGGAACCGGTACGGTTGGCGAAATCCATGATCGTATTCAAACCGAACTTGATTCAAGCGAATTGGCATAATCAGTGACTCAGCCACCGAAAACAGATTCCCAGATTCAAGCCATGCGAGAATGTGGCAAGATACTTGCCACTATTTTTGAAGGTCTAAAAAAAGAGCTGCGTCCGGGAATGACAGGCATTGAAGCTGATGCATGGGTAGAGCAAGAAATTAAACGACTCGGAGCCGAGGCAACATATAAAACAAGCGAGGTTGGGTTTCCAAACGTCATTTGCATCAGCGTAAATGATCAAGTGGTGCATGGTGTACCGACTGACGAACCATTTCAAGCAGGCGATGTGGTCGGCTTCGATCTTGTCATTGCGTATAAAGGTATGAAAACCGACTCAGCATTCACGACAGTGATCGGTGAAGACCCAAAAGGTGCGGTAAAGCATCTTGTAAGTCAGACTGAGCGAAGTCTATTTGCAGGTATCGATGCTATAAAAGGGGACGGCACCCACATTGGTGATATTTCGGCGGCTGTCGAAACAGTACTCGCGAAAGCGAATCTAGGGATTGTCCGTGAGCTCGTAGGGCATGGTGTAGGCCAAGAAATGCATATGCCACCCGAAGTACCAAATTACGGCGAAAAAGGAAGCGGTCCGATTCTCCATGCGGGAGATACAATCGCGATCGAGCCAATGGCGAGCCTTGGCGACGAACGGGTGCGTGGTCCGCTTGAAGATGGCTGGACGTTCGCCACTCGTGACGGCAGCCTGAGCGCACATTTTGAACACACTGTGTTAATTACCAAAAACGGTGCCGAAATACTCACAACGCTATAGCTTGCAATCTTTAAGAATACTCATATAATTACAGCACCCTAACAGAGAGGTCTGGTCATGAACATAGAGATGTTCATTCGGTGGGGACTTGCCGGCGTGTCCGTGTCTGGCATCGCTGCTCTGATGCAGTTGATGTGGTGGCGTGGGCACATGCAGGAATGGGTCAGGCAGAACAAGCAGAGACGACGGAGTCCAGGTTTCAGGCCGTTCAATGGCGTGCAGCATTTTGGCTACATCTTCACGCACAGCATGCTGATCGGCGCGTTCAGCATTTTCATGGCAGAAGGGTCGGTTGACTCGTTCGTGCAGGCCTACTTGCTGCTGGCTATCGCTTGTCTGGTAGTTCACCTATGCTTCGAAGCACGCCCGCCGGCCTAGCTACGTCCGCTTTCCAAACGATTGAGTCTGCTCTCGTTTGTCGAGGAGCGGACTTTTTCGTTTGTGTTTTACACCGTAGCCGTTATAATAATGCTCATGCAAGAAAACTCTCGTTACGCCGTCGGACTCGACATTGGTACATCGACGGTGCGATGTGTCGTAGGGCATATCGATGGCGAGAGCGGAACTCCAACAGTTGTCGGTATCGGTACGGCAGCGAATACGGGTATGAGAAAAGGTGTCGTTGCCAACCTGCAAGGGCCCGCGGCTGCAATTGATAATGCGCTTGGCGAGGCTGAACGCATGAGTGGTTACCAAGTTGACTACGCAACTGTGAGCATTAACGGCTCACATATACTGAGTGTCAAAACTGACGGAATGATTGCTGTCGGCGCTATGGATCACGAAATCAGTCACGATGATCTACTTCGCATCGAAGATGTCGCGACAGTTGGTAAAATTCCGGCAAACCGCGAAATTCTAGAAGTTGTTCCGCACAGTTATCGGCTAGACGGACAAGATAATATTAAAGACCCATTAGGTATGACAGGTACGCGCTTAGAGATTCGTGCAAACGTCGTATCGGCGTTGGCGCCGCACCTCCATAACTTACAGAAGTCGGCTGAAATGGCGAAAGTTGATGCGCACACGATTGTGCCAAGCGTCTTGTCGGGCGCCAAAGCGGTTCTGAAGGAGCAGCAGCTCGAGAATGGTGTAGCGGTCATCGATCTTGGCGCAAGTACTACTGGCGTTGCCGTGTTTGAAGAAGGTGACCTGCAATACGTCGGCATAGTACCGCTTGGTGGTGCCAATATTACAAACGATCTTGCGATCGGCCTGAAGACCGATCCAGAGGTAGCTGAGAGCGTAAAGGTAAAACATGCCGTTGCTACTGGGCGTGGATCATCGGAAGGTATCAGCGTTAAGGATGGCGACGATATTCATAGCTTTAACACGACTGATATCGACGAAATTGTTGAGGCGCGACTTGAAGAAATCTTTGAAGCAGTTGAAGCAGAACTTAAAAAAGCTGGGCGAGCTGGCCAGTTACCAAGCGGCGTAGTGCTGATTGGCGGCGGCGCCAACATGAAGAAAATTACTGACTTTGCCAAAGAAAAACTTGGCCTAGCCGCGCGTGTTGGCAAGGCTTCTGGCCTCGGCGGAGCAGTAGATTCGATTGAACAACCGGAGTATGCAACTGCATGTGGGCTCATGCTCGTTGACGCCGATGCGCACGCTTCCAACAGGGGTAAAAATGGTACTCATTCGGGAAGTCGCGGATCAAAAGAAGCTGTAAAATCGCTTAAAAACGCATCGAAAAGCGCTCGCAAATTCCTCGGTCGTTTCAAAGCTTAATTATATTGTTCATGGGTGGTATACTGAACATGAGCAAACATTTTGAATAGGGAAAATCTAGGATTTTAGTGCCAAGGAAAGTGGGTAGCGATAACAATGCCTGAAGTAAAACCAAGTGAAATACAGACATTTGCCAGCATCAAAGTAGTTGGTGTCGGTGGTGCAGGTGGCTCTGCTGTAAACCGCATGAAGGATGCTGGTCTTGCTGGTGTGCAGTTTATTGCTATGAACACCGACGCTCAGGCTCTGCATAATTCTAAAGCAGACGTAAAGATTCACCTTGGCAAAGAAGCAACTGGCGGACTTGGTGCCGGTGCTGATCCTTCCAAAGGCGAACAGGCGGCAAATGAATCACGCGACGAAATTAAAGGGGCGCTCGAGGGTGCTGACATGGTATTCGTTACCATTGGCGCAGGTGGCGGTACAGGTTCTGGTGCAGGCCACGTGGTTGCCGAAATCGCTCGCGAACTTGGCATCCTTGTCGTTGGCGTTGCCACAAAGCCATTTAGTTTCGAAGGTGAAAAGCGTCGTGTAAACGCAGAATGGGCTGTCGCACAGCTCGGTCGTCAAGTTGACACTATGATCACCATACCGAATGACCGTCTACTCCAAACGATCGATCGCCGTACTCCACTGCTTGAAACCTTCAAGATCGCTGATGATGTGCTTCGGCAGGGTGTTCAGGGTATTTCTGAACTAATTACTGAACACGGTTTGATCAACCTCGACTTTGCCGACGTAAAGGCAATTATGAGCAATGCTGGAAGCGCACTTATGGGAATTGGCCGTGCATCGGGCGATGACCGCGCCGCACAGGCTGCCCAGCAGGCGATTGAATCACCACTGATCGAAGTATCAATTGACGGTGCTAAGGGCGTGCTGTTCAACGTGACCGGTGGTTACGACATGTCTATGAGTGAAATCCAGGAAGCAGCCGAGATTATCACAAGTGCCGTATCGCCAGACGCAAACATCATCTTTGGTGCAACCTTGAAACCAGAATTAGAAGACGAGCTGATCATCACGGTCATCGCAACAGGTTTCGACAGTGCCTTCTTTGAAGAACAAGCTGCGAGTCTCGATATGCCTAGTGCTCGCACAGCGCAATCAGCCGAGTCAACAGCTCCACAACTCGATGAGAAAATGGTTGAATCGGTTAACCTAGAACTCGATAAAGAAGATCCTGCTGCCCATTTTGCAGATGACTCAAATGGTACGGACATTTGGAATCAACCCGAAGAAGATGAAGACGATACGCCAGCATTTCTCCGTCGCCGAAAGAAGAAAAACAAAGAGAACGAATAAAGGAGTAGGCTATGCCAGCCCCACTTAATATCGGTGACAGCCGAGTCCTGGAATCCCGCGAAGTCGGCGATGGCAAGACAATCAGACGCCGCCGCGAATCATCGGACGGACGACGCTTTACTACATATGAACGAATTGAAAAGCCGAACCTGGCCGTTATTAAGAAAGACGGTACACGAGAATTATTCGATCGTGATAAATTAGCCGGTGCAATCAAGCAGTCTGTTGGTAAATTCTTTTCGAGCGAAGTCGAAGTGGAAGAAATTGTATCGGACGTAGAAGATGCGATTTACAATGTTGGCGACAGTGAAGTGTTCTCAAAGCAAATCGGTGAAATGGTACTCGATAAACTCGAAGCCCGAAACCAAGTTGCCTATGTGAGATTTGCTAGTGTTTTCCATGATTTCAAGACTCTTGATGACTTCGTAGAAATTCTTGCCCGCCGGCAGAAGAAGGACTAATGAAAGTAATCATCATTTATCGGTCAGACAGTGAACACGGATCGACCGTTGAGCAATACCTGCGAGATTTCTCAACACGAACGGGTCGTGAGCTTGAAGTGATGGATCCTGATTCCGCAGAAGGAATCGCGCTCTGTCAGACATACGACATAGTTGAATATCCTTCAGCAATCGCAATATCAGATGACGGGCAAATGCAGTCAACCTGGCGAGGATTACCGCTACCGACAATATCGGAACTAAGCTACTATACATAATATGCAACGTCTTAAAGCCTTTTTTACTCACTCTGATACAAACATTCGCGATAACCGTTGGATTTTTACTAGCATGTTAGTTGGTGCGGTGCTTAGTCTCATCGCAGCGTTCGTGTTGTCCGTTGAGTCGTTTCATCTTGCAAAGAATCCCGATGCGCAGCTGTCGTGCAGTGTCAATATCGTACTTAACTGTGCTACTGTCGCGAAACATCCGTCGGCTGAAATGCTTGGGTTCCCAAACAGCTTCTTTGGTATGGTGGCAGAGCCTATTGTAATAACAGTTGCGATTGCTGGGCTTGCGGGTATTCGATTTCCGCGTAAATTTATGTTTGCGGCACAGATCGGATACACTCTGGGGCTTATCTATGCGTTAGTCCTGCTTGGCATCAGCTATTTCATCATCCAGGCACTATGCCCATGGTGCCTGCTGGTCACACTTACTACTATATTGGTATGGTTTGCGATCACGCGCTATAACATCAGGGAAAACAATTTATTCTTACCAAAACAGGCGCAATCGTCGCTTAAGACATTCATTAAAAAGGATTATGACAAGCTGGCAATGTTCAGCCTAATAGCTTTTATTGTATTAGCAATCGTGGTGAAATACGGCGATGGCATATTCATTTAAGGTTTCCAAGGTGCAGAATTCAACGGCAGGGCTGATTGTATTTTTCGCCTGGTATGTAGCCGCTTCGCTCACTGTGCTCGTAATGAATGGCAGCTTGCAAGATGTTCTTCGAACATCGGCGAGCGTGTTTGTTAGCGTGCTGGTATTTATGTCACTCATGTTCTTAGTGAGTCGGGTTTTGAAGCGCACTGACATTGTGGATGCGGCATGGGGTCCTGCGTTCGTTGTTGCTGCATTCGCAGCATTTGTGATTAATCCTTACGAGCTTCACGTGGGACTGAATTCACAGACACTAGTAACTCTACTTGTTACGGCATGGGCTGCTCGACTAAGTTTTGTAATCACCAGACGACTTATCAATAAGCCCGAAGATAAACGCTACGTTGATCTTCGTAAACAATGGAAGGGCAATGAGTCAGTTAATACATTTCTACGTATCTTTGTTGTCCAGGCCGCGCTAGCATGCGTGATATCAAGCGCAGTTGTTCATATTAATCTTTCAATGCCTGCAATTCTTGGCGTGTTTGCATGCGTGGGGCTACTAGTATGGGTGATTGGATTCAGTTTCGAGACTATTGGTGACTGGCAACTCAAAAGGTTTCTAAGCGATCCAAAGAACAAAGGAAAATTAATGACAAGTGGGCTTTGGAAATATACCAGGCACCCAAATTATTTCGGAGAAGCCACAATGTGGTGGGGAATTTTTATTATCGCGCTTGGTACTCCGTATGGCTGGCTTGGCATTATTACTCCTGTGGTCATAACCTACCTGCTTCTATTTGTATCTGGCGTACCCATGACCGAACGAGCATTCAAGGCTAAACCGGGGTGGGCTACGTACAAAAAGCAGACTAGCAAGTTCTTACCACTACCGCCAAAACGCGACTAGATGTTGCATTATTCATAATAAAATGCTATAATATATGTAGACACATGGGTTCACTCGGCATGCAGCCGTGCTTATGTGTAGTGAGGGGGCAGAAATGTCCGCTTTTGTGTTCACACTCAGAATGAAGGTCCCCAAGCCTTCAACGACCATTCCTGGTCGCAACATGATCGTCATCAAGAGCAATGTCAGGATCCCTGACTTCGTTCTGAACGAACTTCAGCGGATCATTCCGACGATGTTCGTTGAGCGGCTCAGGCAGAACCACACTGTGATCTTCCACATGTATCCACATGAATGGAAATTCTTCGGTGAAGGTATTTTGGGGGCGCTGGTGCGAGCACCGAGTAATTCTCGGAAGCTTTTCCCGGCTCAGATCATTACCGAGGAGCGATTCACCTGCCGGATCATCGATTGGGTCCAGTATCCGATTCTTCCGCGGTAGCACGAACACAATTTCATAGAGTCAGGAGTGTTCATCAAAGATGAACACTTGTAGTACCCATTTGCTATCAATTGGGAAACCATACAGACTCACACTTGAGTCCGCAAAAAGAGATCCATAGAATATACACATATTGTATGTTCAAGGCTATGTATCTCATAGCGGACTCTTTTTCGTTGAAGGAGAAGTTGAGATAAATAACAGGGAATAGTACAATTAAACGTATCCGTTTGAGTAGCTATCATCTACGAATCACATGATACGGAACAGGAAGAACGGCCCCATGCCTAGTAGAACCTGTCGCGAACGCTGCGATAAAGCGATCAACTAAGTGCTAAGATTCTCTTCTTAGAAACCGGATGGTACCTCCCTAGTATGGGATCCGGTGTCCAAGAAGGGATTTTTAATTGGAGAAAATATGAGCGAATATAGTCCAGGATCACCCGAATTTGAAACAGAACCCGCACTAGACAGGGTTGCATTGGTTGAGCGTTTGCAGAGCCTTGGTATTGATGTTGAGCTTGAGGATTGGGAAGACGAAGACGACAACGACATTCTAGGTACGTTAGCGACATTAGCTATGCAATATGACATTGACATGGATGAATTATTCAGAGGGATAGGTTTGGCGATAGAATCGCGACGTGATTATGACGCACAAGGCAATTTGATAGATGAAGTAGTGTTTAAAGGAGACGAAGGTGAAGTTTAAATCCGGTACACGCCGTCGAGCGTTAGAGTACGAAAAAGACTGGGTGCAGCGCTGGAAAGCAGACGGCACATTCGAAAAGTCGGTCGAGAACCGCGACAAATCGAATTCGTACGTATTCTACGATGGGCCACCGTTTATTAGCGGCGTCCCGCACCATGGCACTCTCCTTAGTTCTATTGTGAAGGACGCGATTCCACGTTACCAAACTATGAAAGGTAAGCGTGTGGAGCGTGTATGGGGCTGGGACTGCCATGGATTACCTGCTGAACGTTTCACTGAAAAGAAGCTCGGAATTCACTCACGCGAGGAGGTGCTGGAATACGGTATCGAAAAATATATTTTGGCGTGCCGGGCTAATATGGTGCAAACCAGTAGCGAATGGGAAGACGTCGTTGATCGCATTGGTCGCTGGGTTGATTTCCAGGGCGCGTATAAAACCATGGACAAGAACTACATGGAATCAGTATGGTGGGCCTTTAAAACACTCTACGAAAAAGGCAAAATATTCGAAGGTGAAAAGGTGCTGATGTACTGCACGCTCGATGCGACGCCGCTTTCAAAAGCCGAAGTGACCATGGACGCTGGAGCATATCAAGATGTAACCGACCCAAGCGTTTACGTAAAGTTTGAACTTGCAGATGGCCGTAAGCTACTAGCCTGGACAACGACTCCATGGACATTACCGGCTAACACTGCGCTCGCCGTTAACAAAAATTTCGAGTATGCGGAAGTTGAAGTCGATGGCGAAACGCTAATTATCGCAAAAGAGCTCGTTGAAAAAGTTCTCACCGACGAAAAGCATCAACCACTTGAGTATAAGATAGTTGGTAAGGTAAAAGGTAAAGACTTAGTTGGACTAGACTACAAGCCACTACTCGGTGTTGACCGCGGCGAGAATGCGCATAAGATTTGGCATGCAGAGTATGTTGAACTCGAAGCCGGTACTGGTATCGTTCACCTAGCACCAGCTTACGGTGAGGAAGATTTTGAATTAAGCCGTAAAGAAAAAGTTCCGGTTGTGCATGTCATCGATGAGAATGGCCACTACACCGAGAGTGAATGGCTGGGGCAAAATGTATGGGAAGCCAATAAACCAATT
>DJJF01000009.1:31204-31592 GCA_002434005.1 Candidatus Saccharibacteria bacterium UBA6575
GAACAAGGCATTGTGTGGAAGATCGAGTACTACCGCCACAGTTATCCGCATTGCCACCGCTGCGGTACTCGCTTGATGTACCGAGCGCACCCAAGTTGGTTTATGGATATCGATGGCCAACGCGAAAAAATGCTTGAAAAGAACGAGCCTATCACGTGGTTCCCGGAGCATGTCAAAAACGGCCGATTCGCTAAAACCGTCGAGCAGGCCCCAGATTGGAACATTAGTCGTGACCGCTTCTGGGCAACAGCAATGCCCGTATGGAAGGGTATCGATGAAACGGGCCAAGAGCTTGTGCGTGTGGTCGGAAGCTACGAAGAGCTGGAAGAACTCTCTGGCGTAAGCCTAGATGATTATCATCGCCCATGGGTTGATGACATTACCTTTG
>DJJF01000009.1:31914-32103 GCA_002434005.1 Candidatus Saccharibacteria bacterium UBA6575
GAGAATAAAGAAAAATTTGAAGCTAATTTCCCTGGTGACTTCATTGTGGAATATATCGGCCAAGTTCGAGCCTGGTTCTATTACATGCATGCAATGAGCGTAGCACTGTTCGGTGAGAACTCATTTAAGAATGTAATCGTAACCGGAAATGTAGCTGGTAACGACGGTCGCAAAATGAGTAAGAGCTAC
>DJJF01000022.1:0-17900 GCA_002434005.1 Candidatus Saccharibacteria bacterium UBA6575
AATATGAACGATAAACATGTTCAGACAGCGACCGTGTTCAAAAGTCTGGCTGATGATACTCGGCTCTCCATTGTGCGCAAGCTCGCAGAAGATAAGTGCGAACTAAAAAGCGGCGATATTATTAGCAGGTGCGCTGAATTTCATAAATTATCACAGCCAACGATGAGTCATCACTTTAGCAAGTTGGTAGCTGCTGGTGTGTTGATCGAGCGTAAAGTTGGCGTAGAAAAGCATTACGAATTGAATATAGAATTACTAAACGAAACCGGTATAAGCCCGGATAAGCTATAGGTAACATTAGACATGGCGAAAAAGGTAGACAATCAATATTTTTTTGGGCTGGACTCGTTCGGTGACTTAGCGACAAAAGATAATGGAGAGCTAACTACGTATGCCGAGGCTTTACGCTTAGTAGTTGATGAGGCGATACTAGCCGATACGCTAGGTGTCGATTCGATCGCACTTGGTGAACACCACCGTGAAGAATACGCCATATCGAGCCCCGAAATGGTACTGGCTGGAATTGCGACAAAGACAACGAATATCAAACTCGCCAGCGGTGTGACTGTACTTAGTTCCGATGATCCGGTACGTGTGTTTGAGCGCTTTGCGACACTCGACGGGATATCGAACGGCCGAGCACAGGTGATATTGGGCCGTGGATCGTTTACGGAATCGTTCCCGCTATTCGGCTACGACATGCAAGATTACGAACTACTATTTGAAGAAAAGATCGAACTATTTCACAAACTACTCAAAGAAAAGCCGGTTACATGGGAAGGCAAGACGCGTGCAGCGCTAGATAACGCGGATGTATTTCCGAAGACAGAAAACGGCCTGCATACGTATGTCGGCGTGGGTGGTTCGCCAAATTCTATCGTGCGCGCAGCTGCATACGGATTCCCGGTCGTGCTTGCTATTATCGGCGGAAACCCAGATAGGTTTAAGCCATACGTAGAGCTATATCAACGTGCTGCGAAGGAGTTCGGTAACGAAGCGCACCCAGTTGGGATGCATTCGCCTGGGTATATTGCAGACACAGACGAACAGGCCGTTGAAGAAGCGTTTCCACTTTTCAAAGAAGCTATGGATAAAGTAGGCAAGACCCGCGGATGGCAGCCTATGACCAAACAGCACTTCATGAACGAAGTAAAGTTCGGCTCTATGTACATTGGTTCTTCGGAAACGGTCGCAAAAAAGATTGCGCGTTCGATGAGCCGGCTAGGAGTAAACCGATTTGACCTTGTTTACGGATTTGGACCGGTAAAAGCCAGCGCACGCAGACATATGATCGAACTATATGGCAAGGAAGTGATTCCACGCGTACGCGAACTACTAACTGAAGACGCGAAATAATGAGTGATGTTAAGACGATAGGTATAGTTGGTGCCGGAAAACTTGGCATTACACTGGCGCGCGTTGCACGGCACTACGGTTTTAATGTGAATATTGCGGGTTCGGGTAACGCGAGCAAGATCGCGCTGACAGCTGAAGTATTAGCGCCAGGTGCAGTAGCGATGAGTAGCGAAGATGTTGCCAAGCATTCTGATGTAGTTATTCTGGCATTACCACTAGGTAAGTTCCGTATGTTACCTAAAGAAGCGCTTGCAGGAAAGTTGGTTGTAGATGCTATGAACTATTGGTGGGAAGTGGACGGCAGCCGCGATGATATTCTGCCAAGCGAGCAGCCCTCAAGTGCGGCCGTGCAGGAGTTTTTGCCTATTTCGCATGTGGTTAAAGCTTTCAACCACATTGGATACCATGATTTATTTGATGAACATAAATTGCGCGGTGATCCAGAAAGAAAGGCTATGGCAATAGCCGGAGATAGAGACGATGATCTTAAGACGATATCTAAGTTGGTTGATCAACTAGGATTTGACCCACTTGTGATAGGCGGTTTATTAGATAGTAATCGTTTGGAGCCGGGGATGAATACTTTCGGTGCCAATACAACTATTGAGGGGCTAAGAGAGCTGCTGGATCAGCAATAATCAAGAAGCAGTTGCTAAGGATTCTTGAGCTGCAGCGAGTATGCCGAGCATACGTGTACATTCATCCGTTTTTGTTCCGTCGAGCTCTTTCGCTTCGGTTGCATCAGTGATTGCCTGCTCGATCTGCTCAGGCCTTACATCGCGTCCAACTAGAAGTCCCGAGCATGTCGCTTCTGCGGCAATCTCGTGCACGAATGCATGAGCGGGCGGTAAATATCCAAGGTGTCCTTCTTTTGTGCATGTCATATCGATTCTCCTTATGGCAAAGCTGACTATACGCCGACATTCAAAAAATACAAGCACTAGCGACAAGCCTTAGCCAACGGGCGTAAAATAGGTATGTACCTTGCCAATACAATGAATGGCGGTGAAGCTATGGCATCGGACAAGCACGTACCCAAGCACCGGTACTCACAGACACTCGATGGCCGAGTGGTCGCGTACTTCCATGGCGCCATGAGATGGAATCGTCAACCCGGCGACAAATTGACCCTATGGCAGCGAACGACAATCGTTGGTGTAACGATCACTATAGTCCTTGTGATCGCCATCCTGACTGTCGTGTTCGCAAGCTTCATGGCAGTCACGCTAGAGGGCTATCCGGCCCGAAGCCGCTGAGCCCCAAGGCAAGGACGCTGGGAGGCTGCTTAAGAAAGCAAGCCTCCCAATTCCATGCATATGTTATGTATTGAGTTTGGGTTCTGTAGAATCATTCTGCGCAATAACACGATTCGGTTCAGATACGGGTGTACGCTCCTGCGTAGAGGCATCCCCTCTCAACTGTTCCTTTATTTCGACTAGATCTTTACGTATATCGAGCACGGCTGACTGAACTTTCCATTTTCGAACGATACCAACTACGTAGAACACGAAGAATAATACGCCCAGAACGTTCAATATGATAAAGCTAGCTATCATCATTGTTACTAATGATTCAGGAATCAGGCTTGTCTGAGAGTTTCCAAGTAACGATTGCAGCGTAGTTGGGTCGAGTTGCGTAGAGTCTTCCATGGAATAAGTATAGCAAGATGCTCATGCTATAGTAATAAAATATTTATGGATTATGCGCAACGACAGACGTATAATAAGGTAATGACTAGACAACACAGACGAACCATCCCACGATCAGAGTTTCATTTACCCGTAGCGCAGATGTCCGAAGGCCTGAGTTATGTTCCCGAGCGTACTCCAGATGAAGATATGGCGGCTTTGTATGAGGACGGTCCTGCGGGAATCAGGATTACTAAAGACCAGAAGTTTGGTAATGCTGCGATGCTATATACCTATGATTGGGCCGTGCGAGAAGGTACCGAAGAGGACCAGCGCACCGCAGCTAGGCTCGTTTCTTATGTAGGCTTCGGAACTTCCTATTATTTGTATGCCGAGCGCTATGTAGAAGATGTAATGTATCGTAAGCCGCCATTGGCAGAGGGTATCGACCGGGCGACGGGGTGGCCTACGACATTAGAGAAATTGAACACACAAGTTCTTACTGGCTTGGCAGCGGCCGCAGGGCTAGCGATGCAAATTGAACATGAGCTGTTAGAGCAGCGACCCGATGAAGACCAGAATATCTTACTTGGAGCTATTATGGCGCACACTGCTCTTATTGCTGCGGCTGTCGCAGAGAAAGTAGACAAGGCTTCGGGTGGTCCAATAGCTATTCAGAATAGTGCGTACATGGCTGGAACGAAAACCTATCTTGAAATGCATCAGTTGAGTGGAAATATCGAGGCGCTCATTACATCTGCTCAGTTTGCGAATCCATATTCGCCGCTGATGGTTAACTTGAATACTAAAAACAAACGTCTTAAGACGAAGAAGAATCAAGATGAGCCGGATCTGCCATTGATTACGAACCCTGTACTAAACAGGCTTAAATTAAACATTGCGGGGGTCATTGCGAGTGAGTCGCGACCATAGATATTCGCAGCATTTCCTGCGTAGTCCAAAACTTGTCGCTGAGCTAATCGGTCATTCGAACATTCGTAAAAACGACACAGTCTATGACCTTGGTGCCGGTAGCGGTGTGATTGCCAGCGTACTAGCGAATAAGGCGAAGAAAGTAATCGCGGTAGAGAATGAGCCCGAAGCACTAAAGAAGTTGCGCTACAACCTAGGAAATATCCTGAATGTTGATATCAAAGAACAAGACATTCTAGCGATGCCGATTCCTGAAGGTCGCTATAAGATATTCAGTAATATCCCGTTCAGTGAGAGTGCAGCAATCGTTCGAAAGTTCACCGAAGCCGACAATCCACCAATCGCGATGTACTTGATAGTACAAAAACAGTTCGCTCGTAAGTTGGTGCCGAGCGATCAGCATTTCACTGCGCAGCTTGGTGCGCAGATTGGGCCGATGTTCTCAGCTAAGATCCGCAAGCCGCTGCGTAAAACCGACTTCACGCCACCGCCGAATGTCGACACTGCGCTGCTGGAAATCAAGCTACGCGAAGAACCAATGATAGCCGCGAACAAGATGATAGATTACAGAAATTTCGTTGAGCGCTGCTTCGCTGAACAGAAATTTTTCGCTAGACAACCACGCGAAAAGCTAGGAATATCAAGCGAAAAAATTCCTTCTCAGCTGACAAATGAGCAGTGGGTGAAACTGTTTAGGTCAGTCGCACACTGAGTCCGATACCACCGAATTCTGTGCATATAAATACGGGTTCGGATTCAGTGCTGAGCGATTCGCTATACACATAATTAAGATCATTAAATTTTTTAAGACTATCAGTATTTTCAACCCGATTCTGTATCAGCCATCGTGCGAACGCGCCACGTGCAACTTTGGCATGTACAGTTACAAACATAGGTTCGCCGGTCTTGGGACTTACGGTTAAAAATTTCGGTGCAATAACTTTACTATCAATGTAGGGAAGCACGGCTTTAGTGTACTCAACCGCTGAAAGGTTTATGATGTCATTTGTTGCCGGAATCAACTTTGCAATCGAATTGCCCCAAAAATCATAGAGGCTCTTATGCCTCGTATTGGGCAGCTTATATCCCATCTCGAGTCGATACGGATGAATCGAATCAAGTGCGCGTAGACCACCGTATAGTCCCGATAGAATAAGTAGGTGATCATTCGCGTATGCTCGATCTTCATTGCTAAACGTTTGCACTTGCAAACCACTATAGATGTCGCCCAGAAACGCGTCGACAGCTGGTCGCTGCTTAGATTTTTTATCGGTCCAATTTTCTAGGAGTATCTTTGTTTGATCAGCCTTAGTTTTAGAAATCTGCATACATTTCACGAGTTCGCTTGCAGGTAGCGTTGCTAGGTACTTCGAAAGTTCTATAGCTTGCTCTAGTAAAACGGGAGCCTGGTAAGGCTCATCGTGTGTACCGGGCATTCGCATGGTTTTTGAAGAATGTAGCAGAATAGTGAACATGTCACTAAGCGATCGCAACAAGTTCGATATCGAACACCAAATCACTATTTGGAGGTATGTTCGCAGCCGCACGCACAGAGCCATATGCCATGGCTGATGGAATGACAAGCCGACGCGTGCCGCCAACTTTCATGCCAGGCACGCCAACGGTCCAGCCCTGGATAACTTGATCTAGCCCAAATGTAATCGCTTCACCAAAATCGTGGCTACTTTGAAAGACTGTACCGTCCTTGCAGAGTGCTCCGGTGTAATGTGCAGTTATTTTGGCACCTTCAGGTACGGTATCACCTGTGCCTTCAATGGTGTCGATGACTTGCAGCTCTGTTACATTGTCAATCGGATCAAAATCCTGCAGCTTCGTGCCCTCTAATCGTGCCATTATTTCTCCTCATTTCGTTCAACAATAATGCTGCATTCAGTTACGAGTGCCGCGATAGCACCAACGGCAGCCAGCACTGGTGCGATGACGATGCCGACTACGCCAGCAGTTAATGGAATCTCGATCATGGTCTTGCCATCCTTATCTTTGATGATAAGACGACGGGCGTTACCTTCACGTATAATTTCCTTAACCTTGCCAAGCAGCTCCTCGCCGTTTACTTTGAATTCTTCTCTTCGTGAATCTCCACTCATACTATCTATTATACGGCAGCGCTATACTTTATAGAGCATGGACCGGACAATACTCGAACAACTAGATGCCGCCGCAGCTGCGAAGCGTCTGCTTGGGTGTGAACTTGTACGTACATTCGGTAGCAATGAAACTCGGGTTAAGATCGTGGAAACAGAGGCGTATCACCAGTCGGATGCAGCGAGCCATAGTTATTCCGGGAGGACTCAGCGGACTGAAGTAATGTTCGGTCCGGCTGGATTTTTATATGTATATTTCACGTACGGTATGCACTATTGCTGCAATGTAGTTATTGGACCGGAAGGTGAGGGATCAGCTATTTTAATTAGAGCAGTCGAGCCGATTGAAGGCGAGGAGCTACTTCATAAAAACCGATCGAAGTTCGGCGTGGACTTAACGAATGGACCTGCAAAATTATGCCAAGCATTAGATATCGATAAGGCTATGAATGGACATGACCTTGCGAACGCACCCATACAGCTGCTTCTGCACGAAGAACTCCCAGCAGGCGCCACTGTGCAGACGACGAGAATCGGAATATCCAAAGCCATCGATGTGCCTTGGCGGTTTTATATAAAAGACAATCCGTATGTCTCTAAGACATAAGAAACACCTCAGGCAGGGTAGGGCCTGAGGTGTTTGAAGGCACCAACAGATTAGTAGATGTATCGGAAGCTTGAAGCAGGTGCCGATCGTCGGTGCACTTGACCGATACCGCCGCCGTAGTTCATTTCTGAAAGATTAACTGTACCGCCGTCAGGGGACACGCTTTCAACGTACGCAACGTGGCCTGGTTGTTCGGCGATAGCTCCGGCGCGAGCCACTGTTCCGGTTGCGATACCTTGGAGAGCTGCATTAGCAACCCACTGGCCGCCGTTTCCAAGACGGTTTGGAAGATCGGGGCGCATCTCTTTTGCCCACCAAGTACAGTAGCCCCATGCGTAAGTGTTACCAGCACTTGATCCACGCGCAGTCGAGCCAGCTGCTGGCGCATACTGTGCGGTAGTTCCAGCTGCTGCAATGATTTGAGACTGCTGCTCGACAGTCATCTGACTTAAGCGGTCGGGTAGCTGCTCGTCGGCACGAGGTACACGTAGCTGCTGATCTGCATAGATGAGATCCGGATTAGTAATAGCTTCATTTGCATTGAACAATCTTATGTACGATGTTTCGTGAGTCGCTGCTATGACACTCAGGTTATCGCCTGGCATAACAGTCACGTAGACTTCTGTTGGTTTAGTTTCTGGTTTTTCATTGCTTTTTGCCTGCGCGGTAGTTCCGCCTGCGAGCACTAGGGTAGCCATGACGCTGAGCGCCACGAGACCATATTTTAATTGCATTGCTTCTCCTTGCACCACGCCGATTAGTACTAGAAAATGTTTGTGTTTAATTGGCGTGATGATGTGTTTTGAACCTATGGCAGGTTTTAAAAAACACAAGAACCAGCTTATAACACTCATAGTGTCAGTCAACCAATTCGCTGCGCTATATACGACTTAACTGATGAAAAAACGCATGGTTATTTTTGCAACGAATGTCTTTACGCTTTAAGCGGAATGACATACTTGACATACTTTTCATACTTGGGATACACTAGATATATATGGGACCACACGACAAAAAACTATACGGTACAGCTACAGTAGGAACGAAAGGTCAGGTAGTCATACCATCTGATGCCCGTGAAGCAATCGGAATCAAGCCCGGTGATCGTTTGTATGTGGTTGGCTCAAGCAGTAAGAAGTACGTTGGCTTTATAAAAGAAGAACAGCTGCGTCAACTTATCGAGCACATAACTGATAATGTCGAGTCGTATAAAGCGGTGCTCGATCAAAACGAAGGAAAGTAAATATATGCACCATCATCTAACCCTGCGGGGTAAATTAGTAATCATGTTTTCTGTCATGGCCAGCCTATTCTTGGTTGCGCTTGATCAGACGATAATTTCGACTGCACTTGGCAAAATCGTTGAAGACTTCAATGCATTTAGTAGCCTTAGTTGGATTGTCACTGCTTACCTTCTGACGACTACAGTAACGACGCCAATCGCTGGTAAACTCTCTGATCTTTTTGGTCGCCGCAGCATGTTACTTATTGGAGTAGCGGTATTTGCGTTAGGTTCATTATTCAGCGGACTTGCCGCGGATGTTGATCAGCTTATATGGGCGAGGGCTTTCCAGGGAATTGGTGGTGGTATCATCACCGCAAACGCGTTTACCATTATTGGCGACCTGTTCGCGGCACGTGAGCGTGGTCGCTGGCAGGGATTGTTCGGAGCTGTGTTTGGTATTGCGTCTGTGATTGGACCACTGCTTGGCGGCTGGCTTACCGACGGCCACAACTTATTTGGTATAACAACAGACTGGCGTTGGACCTTCTTCATTAACGTTCCGGTTGCGATTGTCGCATTTACACTCATCGCAATATTTACCCCAAGTCTAAAGCATGAGAAGCGTCCGAAGATCGACTTTGCCGGTGCCGGATTACTTGCTGTTGCGCTTGCCACTTTGGTGCTTGCCGTCGACAACACGGAAACAACATTTGCAGGGTTAATGGATTGGGCTAATATTTCGCTCACAACGCTACGCGTTATCATGGCCGGCATTATCGCGCTTGCCTTAACTGCTCTTATTGCAGTCGAGCGCCGAGCGTCTCAGCCAATGTTGCCAATTACGTACTTTAAGAACACAAACTTCCTTCGCATTATTGGTATTGCCACACTATTTGGCGTCGGTTTCATGGGTTCCATTCTGTACCTGACTCAATTTAACCAGCAGGTATTTGGTGCGAGTCCAACTGAATCCGGGTTGATGTTGCTTCCGATGATGGCGGGTATGATGTTATCGAGTATCGGATCTGGGCAAATTATTTCGCGGGTAGGACGATACAAGATATTTATGCAGGTTGGTATTGTCATCGCAACGACCATGATTGCACTCTTAACTACGCTAACTCCGGAAACACCGTACTGGCACGAAGCACTAATGATGTTCGGCGTTGGTCTTGGGCTCGGACTAGTTATGCCAATTATGAACATTGCTGTACAGAACGAGTTTTCACAGCGAGAGCTTGGTGTAGCCACCAGTTCAGTGCAGCTGTTCCGTGGGCTCGGATCAACAATCGGTATCGCCGTGTTCGGTGCACTTTTGACCAGCGGATTAACCACGAACCTGGGCAATATACAGGACGACGCATATGTGCAGTCGCTTAAATCAAGTCCTGCGGCTAAGCAGATTGGGGATCTCGAAGATTCAAACACACTTCTTACATTGAACAGCCCTGATGTTAAGCAAAAGATTGCCGATTCGAGTAAAAAGACGATTGAAGCTCTCTCGTTGCCTGACTCGGTAAAGACCGGAGAGATTAAGAAGTTTAGCGAACTCCAGGATACGTACTCGGATAAAGTTACGCATGCGTTCGCGCACTCACTCCGCACGCTCTTCACGATTTCAGCTATTACCATGGGTCTTGCCGCCATATTCGTATTCACGCTGAAAGAGCGCGAGCTCGACCGCGCGAGTGCGCAAGCTACTCCCGGCGAAGCGTAAGTATACCGCTAGTGTTTGGTTGTAAAACCCGCTATACTGACTGCAAATGTTAGCGTATTTTGCCAAGCGCTCACCGGGTGAGGAATTTGAACGAATTAGTGCTCCGCTAGAGCAGGCGGGAGTATGGGTTGACGGAGCTAACGCGAGCGACGGTGAGATAGACTCTATAATTCAGCGCTACGAGCTAGATTCGAATGTTGTGTATGACGTTAGAGACCGTGGGGAATTACCACGTGTTGAATATTCAGACAGTACTGCGTATGTATTCCTGCGGTTGCCACGCCTAAGTAAAGCAGGGCACGTGCTTACGCTACCACTTCTTTGTATTTTAAAAGACGGCACATTTATTACGCTTTCAATTGGTGACAGCGTTGCCCCTGAGTCCGTGGCATTATCAACGCTACCCATTACTACAGAACATACTGAGACACTCCTGCTCGGTGTTATGGCAGCCGCGACGGCGTCGTTCGAAGATATGATAGCCCACACAGCGCGCTCAATTACGGATACGGCCAATCGTCTGAAAACACACGATATCACCAACAGAGATTTTATTCATTTCGTTACGGTAGAAGCAAACCTAAACCATTGCCGTATGAACCTGGACAGTACACTTGCCATGGCGAAGCGCCTTCGCGAAAATAAACGCGAATCGTTAGGCGAAGAAAGCCTTGAGGCTCTGGACGATATCGCGTTGCATATTCAGCAGCTACTCGTATCGATTGAAAGCCATTTAGGCAGCGTAGAAAGCATCCGTAACGCGTATAGCACGGTCGCTAATAACACATTGAACCAACGCATGAAAACGTTGACCGTATTCACGGTTCTCATAACGCTTCCCAATGTGTTTTACGGTATGTACGGTATGAATGTAACGCTACCGTTCGGTAGCGAGCCGTGGGCATATGGGGCAATTGTGGGGTTCACGGTTGTCGTAATCATGATTGTCTTTTTGCTCGCAAAAAAGCTTCGAATTTTCTAAAACACTGCACTCACACTAGGGTAGACGTAACCAGCTTCATCCCATAGGAATTGACTGAGCGGCTATTTTTTGCTACTATCATCTTTGTGTTCTTTGCGACTAAAAACACGAAAATGTAAATTTAAAGGTCGAATGTCGCATGAGAATCGTCCGCCCTATAAGAGCGGACACGGAGCATAAACTACATGCCAATCGCAATCGTGTTTGCCCCTTCGCGGAGCAAACGGGTCGCAGTGGATGTGGTGCCTGCCGAATGGCAAAAGTATATTGAGCAATAAGCTCGACTCGTAGAAAATCATCTTTGATCGACTACATCCCCATAAGAAAATCATCCCAAGGCACCGGGATGATTTTTGATTTTTGGATATTGCTACTGCTTTGATTCTTCGGCTGCTGGAACTTCAACACCTTTTTTCTTGAACTCCGCCAGTAAGACTTTTTCGAATGCTTCTTCGCTACCAAAGCTGTCGTCCGAGAGCTTTGTGCCGTTTAGGTAAAAAGTAGGCGTGCCAGTAACATTTAGCTTGCGGCCCAATGCAATATCAAAGTTGATCTTCTTATTAACAACTGATGATTTCTCAGAAAGCTGTGAAGTAAAGTCGGCCTTATCCATACCAGCTAAGCCAGCGTAATCTGCGAACAAGTTACCACGCTGAGATGTCGAAGCGCTCGACCACTCATTCTGCCGTTCGAATAATATGTTATGCATCTGCCAGTATTTATCATTTGACCCCACTACTTCGGCGGCAGCGGCAGCGGCGCGAGCGTTAGGATGTATGTTGGTAAGTGGGAAATTGCGGAATACGAATGTTAACTGGTCTTTGTATTTCTCGCTCAGGCTCTTAACGATCGGGTGTGCACTCCCACAGCCAGGGCACTGGAAGTCGCCGTACTCAATTAGGACAACTTTTGCATCCTTGCTACCAAAGACATGATCGGCAACATTACCGGAATCTTCCGTAGCTTTCTGGATCTTATTCGTGTCAACTCCAGACACATCAACTCGGTCACGACCTGACCATACGACGAGTCCCCCAAACAGCACTACACATATCGCGACAAAAATTATCCATCCCTTATTACTCATCTGAAATACTTCTCCCTTAGATTACCTATCATTGTACTAAAGTTTAGTGTGTATCGATAGCATAGCCTCAGGTACAATAGTGCAGATGACATTTCTGCTTACGATTATTGCAGTAGCACTGGTTGCGACACTTACGTTGGTCGCTTCGATTCGGCCGTTACGGTCACGATTTAGCACGTTTGAGACTGCCCGTAGGAAATCAGACTCTCATTCTGAGATTACGCTCGATGAACATAGAGAAGCCCTTTTTGGAGATGTCACTTCTTTGCAACATGTTATCCAAGCAGTTCTGCTGGTGCTATTTACTGTGACAGTAGTCGCTCTATACGGTTGGATCATTGGAAGTGTGATTGCCGTAGTGGTGTCACTCGGATATGGGAAGATCTCGAGCATCGCATCGGTTCGTCGTGCAGGCAGTAAACTGTATGCACAATATGAATCCCATGTATTAGATTTTGTGTCTCGTTGGAGTGGCTCGATCCGTTTCGTGAGAACGTTCGTGCCAGCATTGGAACGCACTAAGATAGGCTCACGTGAGGAGCTTGCAAGTATTGTTACTGACTCGGCCGATGTGTTGACGCATGATGAAATATCGTTGATCACCGCAAGCCTCAAATTCGACGGTAAACAAGTTGGCAGTATCATGACGCCGAAAAGTGTGATCGAAACTGTCAAAAAAAATGAAATACTCGGGCCGCTCGTACTTCATGATCTTCATGAAACAGGCCATAGTCGCTTTCCGGTTATCGACGAAGACATCGACCATATTGTTGGGATCTTATACGTGCGCGATGTCTTAACACTGGATACATCAAAAAAACATACGTCCAAAGTAGAAACAGCCATGTCCCGACAGGTTTACTATATCCGCGAAGATCACAGCCTACCACAGGCACTGGCAGCATTTTTGAAGACACATCATCACATGTTTATTGTCATCAATGAATACAGGGAAACAGTTGGCATTATTACACTTGAAGACACGCTTGAAGCGTTGCTAGGTCGCCGTATCATCGATGAGTTTGATGCTCACGACGACATGCGGGCCGTCGCTGCTCGTAACGCCACTTTGAAGTCCGCTCCAAATCACTCTCCGGCGTCAAAAGACGTTTAGACTGTCTCCGTCTCAACTGCTGCGCGGCCAATACTGATGATATGTCGCGCACGGAAGCTATCGAATGCCTTCTTATCCATACCGTGTCGCTTAATATGGCTTGTAATATATTCTGAACCAAGGAATCTTGGGAGTATTACGTAGGCTGCACCATGTTCATAAAGCTCCATGGCGTCCTCATAGGTTCGTGCGTGACATATAAATGTTATGTCGCTTGAATAGCGGTGCAGATATCCGAGCAGGAGCAAGTTAACCTTACGGTCGATGATCGTGCTCGCAACAAATTTCGCATGGCCAACATTCACTTCTTCTAGGAACTCTGTATCTGTCGCATCACCGTAGGCGTGTCGCACGCCTTGCGCTTCAAGGTGCTCAATCACATCGGGATCATAATCCACTACTAAGTATCGCTCCTTCATATCCCTAAACAAATGCAAGAATTCATGGCCACCATGGTGGTAGCCAAACAAGATAGCTGTGTAAAGGCCGCGTTTTTGTTTACGCTCGCTCGGCTTTTTACGCTCGAACAGTCCTAGCACAGGATGAAGCCGCTTATATAACGCATCATCATATTTCATCAAGTATGAACTGACACCAATCGTTATAAGTGCAACGAGTGTTATGATGCTTGCCGCACTTGGATCAATTAATTTGGTCTGTACAGCAAGTACGACTAATACAATTGAGAATTCACTTATCTGACTCAAATGAATACCCGCCTTGAAGCTCGTTAGTTTTGTGTAGCCGAGGGCACCTAAGCTCGCCATGGTAAATAGCGGCTTACCAATGAGTACAATAGCTGATAACGCGAGCGCCGGTAAGAGCGTGGCACCAACATCATCGAATACAAAGCGCTCACCGAGTGTGACAAAGAACAGTACGATAAAGAAATCTCGAAGAGGCTTTAAACGAGTGCTCATTTCGGTGGCGTAGGGTAGCGATGCCAGTGCCACACCCGCAAACAATGCCCCAACTTCGTGGGAAAAGCCGAGTAGTCCAAACAGACTCGCTATGCCAAAGCCCCAAGCAACTGCAAAGATAAACAGTAACTCCTGACTTTTGGCGAGTGCTTTGCTGAATTTTGGAATCAAGTAAGTACCGGCAAAGATTAACAGGATGCCAAGGCCAATGGCTTTTGCGATCATTGGGAGTAAGTCGTTAATGCCAAGCCCACCACTTGAGGCCGCCGTGACTGCAACGATAGCCAACGTTGCGACGATATCGTCCACTAAGATAACGCCAATCGCAACCTGTCCGTGCAGGCGGCTGATCTCACGTTTGTCGCTTAAGACCTTAAGAATAACAATTGTTGACGAAAAGAAGAGTGCAACGCCGATGACGAGCGCAGTCATTAGATCGAATCCCATCAAACGAGATACAAGCACACCTAATCCGCCCACAACCGTAAAGATTGCAGCCGCAGTGGTGATAGAAACTTTACCAAGGCTCCGAATAACTCCAGCATTCATCCCGAGGCCGATAATGAATAGCAGAAGAGCAATACCAATCTCGCTAAATCCCTCGAACGCTTCCTTGGCATGAATGACATCCAGCAAAAGCGGTCCAACGAGTATACCTGTTACGATATATCCGAGTATCAACGGCTGCTTTAGGAGCCGCATGACGATTGAAACGGCCGCCACGAGGACCAATACAATACTGAGTTCGGTAAATATTTCTTGATGCATATGTTGATTTTATAAAAGCTAACGCTTATCACCAGTATTACAAAAACTGAGCACATACGCAATTCACCCCTGGCGATAAGAGGTGGTGCAGAGTATAATGGCGAGAGTATGACAAGAACACTTATCCGCGACATTTCATCGAGTATCAACAAGCAAGTTACGATTCAGGGTTGGCTTCACAAGAAGCGCTTGCTTGGCGGCTTAAACTTTCTGACGGTTCGCGACCGCTCAGGCTTGGCGCAGAGTCTTATCGACTCCAAAGATGAGATCGAGAAGTTGCGCGGCATGCAAATTGGTACTGTGGTCGCATTTACGGGTACTGTTGTTGCAGATGAGCGCGCACCTGGCGGTGCAGAGTTGCATGACGTAACCGTTGAGGTGCTAAGCCCAGTGACCGACGAGCCGCCAATTGAAATAGATAAGCCAATTTCACATAAGTCCGAAAATCTCGACACTTTATTCGAGCACCGTGTACTGAGTCTGCGTAATATGCAGGAACAAAAAATATTCCGGATTCGTGGGGCTTTAACACGGGAGTTACGTGGTTTTCTCGATGAGAACGAATTCGTCGAGATCGATACACCTAAATTGCTTGGTGCACCAACCGAAGGTGGTGCCGAAGTATTCACACTCGATTATTTTGGGCAAACAGCAACATTGGCACAAAGCCCGCAGTTTTATAAGCAAATCATGGTTGGCGTATTTGAGCGTGTCTACGAAATAGGCCACAGCTACCGAGCTGAGCCTTCTGCAACTACTCGTCACTTAACAGAATTAACTATGCTTGATCTTGAAATGGGCTTCGTTGAGAATCATCAGGAAGTCATGGATATGGTGGCCAATATGACAAAGGCTGCACTTTCGAATGTGTACGAGAAGCACGCCGATGATCTAAAAAGCCTGAACGCTCCAGAGTTAAAGCTAACCGATGCAGTGCCAAAATTTACAATCGCCGAGATTCATGACATGTATACCAAAGCCACTGGTACCGATACGACTCGTGAGAAAGATCTGATTCCCGACGAAGAGCGTTGGATTGCCGACTACGCTCGTAAAGAGCTAGGTAGTGACTTGGTGTATGCTACCGACTTCCCGAAAGAAGCTGGCAAGTTCTATCACAAGTTCAAAGAAGATACCGTTGCTTGGGCAGACCTACTGTTTCGTGGACTCGAAATCGCCACCGTTCCACTGCGCGAGAACAACTACGAAAAAATGATTGAGCAAATGACTAATGCTGGCCTAGACGTGAATGCCGACGGATTCAAGCATTACTTAAGTGCATTTAAATACGGGCTACCTCAGCACGGTGGCTGCGGCTTCGGTGTTGATCGCTTAGTGCAAAAGACAATCGGGCTTAACAATGTCAAAGAAGCCACGCTTTTCCCACGTGATATAAACCGACTAGCACCGTAATGACGCGTCAATATATCGCCGAAACCATTTGGCACGATCCTGAAGTAAAGAATTACTTCATGCTGGATGTTACAAATACAATTCCAGCACAGATACCAAAATCGTTTGAGGGCATTGAGTTACTTCCGAAAGACGAATACCACTGTACGCTGGTGGCACCAAATAAGATAACGGATTCACTCGATGATCAAGCAGAGATAGAACGAAGTGTCACTGCGTATTTTATGGCAAACCCTGATGCGGTTCAGTTCGACGGTTTGACTGATCGCCTATATGTTTGCCGGGAAGACGGAGAAATGACATTGGTTGCCGAAGCACGAATTCTTGGTCTCGATGGTCTGCGCCGGTGTATCCAGTCAATAGTGCCAGAATACAAAGCTATACTCCCACATGTTACGTTGCTCAAAAGTCAAAATTCTCCGTATGGAATTGGCATTCACTCTGCCGACGATTTAGCGAATCTTTGTGTCCAGATTGATCCCACTGAGCTAGAATAATCGCTCGAGCATCTTATAATCTTCGCGAAGTGTCGCTGTATCTCGGATCAATTGCTTTATTGTGGTGATATCGCGATGCAGGACAAGATCTTTCAGACAAATGGCTATGATGAGCGGCCATGGCGTGGCGCGGGCTTCCGCTATGGCTTGTAATTTATCTACGAAGGCATCGAGTCCTTCTCGCTGGGCTTTATTCAAATGCTTCGCATGAACGCGTCTAATAACAAGCAATACGAGAAGACGCACGACCATAAACAGAAGTAGCAGTATAGTAAACGGTAGTAACAGGAGCCACCACCAAGTGCTAAAGAAGTAGGCAAGTGCCCATGTCGCAACCACGACGATGCAAAAAATAGATACAGCGATAATAGTCGCGATACGTACAACTCGTGATGCGACACGCGCGGTTAGGGCTCGTGCTACGGTAACCTTTGCCATAGGCATACTCTAGCACGCTATACTTCTAAGTAGTATGCAAACCACTATTATCTATATCCCGGGTCTTGGCGACCGTTATGACACCTTTCGAGCATTTGCACTTCAATTCTGGAAGCTATGGGGAGTGCAGGCAAGCCTTGTACCAATCAAGTGGTATGACGGCGAGTCATTAGAGTCAAAGCTCGCTCGTGTTACGGCGGCGATTGACCAAGTACCGCCAGGGCAAACTATCGTACTAGTAGGGGAGAGTGCGGGTGCGTCGCTAGCGCTGCATGCCAGTGCTCGCCATGAGCGAATATCAGGAGTTATTACGCTATGTGGTGTGACTCGAAATTTTACACCGATTTCTAGCTATTTGCGCAAGCGTGCTCCTGCACTTGATGAGGCAGTTAACACACTTCCAAATGATTTCAACGTAGATGTCCATAGTTTACGTGCGGTAATCGATGGCGTAGTTGGGAGTAAGTATTCGAGCACCAGTAATGCAACACGCCATATAATTTGGTCGGTCGGGCATCTCTCTACAATTTTTCTCTGCCTGACAGTTTACGCACCAATCATAACCACTATTGCAAAAAAGTTAAAATAGTGATATACTATATAGTATAGCCACCTAACATAACGAAAGGCATCATATACCTATGGACTCTGGTCTTATCATCACGCTACTCACTGTTGTCATAATACTTTTATCAATTGTCATTATCGCGTTGCTCGCGGCTGTAACGATGGTTATTATTAAGGTGAATAATATCGCGAAGAATGTCGATACGATCACGCACAATATTTCGTCAGCCACCAGCTGGGTGAATCCTGCCAAATTATTCGGTGAAGCAGTAAAAGCGTTCCGCAAACGGTAATAAGGAGAAATCATATGAGTCGATTACTAAAAGTCATAGCAGCCACCGCAGCCGGCTTTGTAGCAGGTGTACTTGTAGCACCAAAGAGCGGCAAGGAAACTCGTGCTGATATTAAAGCTAAGGCAGAAGAGACAAAAGACGAAGTCGAACTGAAAGCTAAGCAAGCTAAGGCCGCAGCCTCCGCTGCCGCCGAGTCTGTTAAGAGCGGCGCCGGTAAGGTAGAAGTAGAGGCTCGCGGAATGGCAAAGAG
>DJJF01000022.1:18035-18416 GCA_002434005.1 Candidatus Saccharibacteria bacterium UBA6575
GAGGCGCGCGGAATGGCAAAGAGTGCTCGTAATTCAGCCGTGCTCATGCGTGACGAAGCCGAGCGTCTTGGTGCTGAGGCAAAAGTCCGTGCCGGACGCGTCGCAAAAGACGCAAAGTCTACCGCCAAAGCCGTAGAGCGTGATGTCAAAACGAATGTAAAACCTCGCGCTACGAAGAAATAGGTTTATTTTCCAGACTTTGCCATACATACCAACTGGCGACTGATTCATACGGTCGCCAGTTTTGTGTATCGGCTATCATGTGAACGTCATCTGACGTCGCCTGGTGATCTAGTTCGTACAGTTTAGTTACGCCATTACGGATTCCAAGATCACCTACAGGTAAGACATCTAACCGAGCCATGCAAAACATTAAAAACA
>DJJF01000022.1:18543-24855 GCA_002434005.1 Candidatus Saccharibacteria bacterium UBA6575
GCAAAACATTAAAAACATGTGGACAGTCCACTCACCGATTCCTTTCACTTTTGTAAGTTCGGCTATGATCTCGTCATTTGATAAGTCGTCTATGGTATCGAATTGCACTTCACCGTCTAGAATCTTTTGCGCCAAGTCTTGCACGTATCGAGCCTTTGGACGACTAAAGCCAACAGCGCGAAGTCTCTCGATATCAACTTCAAGAATCTGCTCTGGCGTGGGGAACTGATCGTTAAACAGTGCTTTAAATCGTGTTTCTATCGCGCGAGCGGCGCTCACGCTCAGCTGCTGACCAATAATACTATCCACCAGCTCTTGGTAATAGTTTTTATGTTTTTCAAAAGTAGGGGCAGGGTAAGTTTCGATCAACAGTTTGATGACGGGATCGTTTTTAGAGAGATGTTCAAGCGCCTCATCCATCGATTTCGATTGGCTCATTTAGCCGTAGATATGTTGCGCCAATTTTCTCTGCGAACATTGGGACCATACGGTCGGCTAATTCTTTTCCGACTTCGCTTGCGATCGCATCATGAGTTGGGAATGCAAATCGAGGCTTTACCTTTACTAAGAAGTCGAATGCTTCACTCATCCTCATCCAGGGAGCGGCGGTTGGTAGTGCAAGAATGTCGACGGGAGCGTCCGGTAGACTAAACGAATCGCCTGGATAATATAGCCGGTCGTTGACCATTACACCGAGGTTAGCAACAGCAGGAATATCTGGATGGATAATGGCGTGTTCCCCACCAAAGAACTTCAATCTGAATGGACCAATCTGCACGGTTTGGCCTGCTGCTACCGCTTGGTGTTGCAATGTATCTCCGAACTGTCGGGTAATATTCTCGTGCGCATACATAACGACTTCGGGATTATGGGCGGCTATAGCACCAAGTGCATTCGGGTCAAAATGATCGGCATGTTCGTGGGTGACTACAATAGCGACAACACTCTCAAGTGCGGGCAAGTTGGTAGTGTATGCGCCAGGATCAACAAGTAAAAGTTTTCCATCCTTTTCGAGTGTGAAGCACGCATGCTCATATTTGGTAAGTATCACCCTGCCTCCTTAAAGTATTTCGTATATTCCTTACGAGCTTTCACGATTTTTGGGTCGATCACGATAGAGCAGTAGGGATTTGCTGGATTATTTGTAAAGTAGTCCTGGTGCTCTGGTTCGGCTTCGTAAAACGTATTGAGTGGAGAAAGCTCGGTTACGATAGGATCATCCCAATTTGTCTGTGCGCGAGTGATTGCCGCCTCAAATTCTTCTTTCTGTTCCTCGTCGGCATAGAACATCGCGCTTCGATACTGAGGCCCGGTGTCGGCACCCTGCTGATTCAACGTAGTGGGATTATGCACGAGAAAAAAGATATCGAGTAAATCCTGACTTGGGATCACAGACTCATCGAACGTTACCTTCACGCTTTCGGCATGGCCTGTCGATCCAGAAGCTACGCGGTAGTAACTCGCATCTTGCTCCATCCCACCAGTGTATCCGCTAACAGATGATTCAACTCCAGTAAGGCGCTGAAAGATAGCGTCTATGCACCAAAAGCAGCCTCCAGCTAGAACATACGTTGTCATGTATCTAGTATACGTCGCTATACTAGATAGGTGCAAAGTGAAGAGTTCAAAGAAATGTTGTGGTGGCGAGGGCATGAGTTGTATCGCGATATGCCGTGGCGAAGTGATATACGGCCGTACTATGTATTAGTTAGCGAATTAATGTTGCAGCAAACACAAGTTACTCGAGTAGTACCAAAGTTTAATGCGTTTATTGAACGGTTTCCCAATGAGCGAGTATTGGCGGATGCCGATCTTTCGGATGTGTTAGTGCAATGGCAAGGGCTTGGCTACAATCGGCGTGCGAAGTTCTTGCACGATGCAGCAAAGATGATTACAACGCGTTTTAAGGGCGCCTTTCCCGAGGCAGAATCGGACATTCTTGCGCTACCAGGCGTAGGAGAGAACACTGCGGGTGCGATTGGGGCATATGCCTTCAATAAGCCGAGAATATTCGTGGAAACAAATGTAAGAACGGTCTATATCCATCATTTCTTCGAGGATGACAATGTGGTTAATGATTCGGCGATACGCACGTTACTCGCGAGTACGATTGACACAGAGCATCCGCGTGAATTTTATTGGGCGTTAATGGACTACGGCGCATGGTTGAAGGCGAACGGTATACGTACAAACAGCCGGAGCAAACATTATATTAAACAATCTCCTCTAGAAGGCAGTGTTCGTCAGGTCCGTGGGAAAATCATATCGGCTCTCGCGAATGATCCTAAGCTACCCGTAGCAACACTTCATAAACGGGTGGCTGGCGACAATCGATTTGACTTGGCATTATCGGGTTTAGAGCGCGACGGCCTGGTATCTGTTCGCGCAGGCTATGTTAGGTTGACCAAATAGGGAATTAACCCGCATACTAAAGAAATGAAATTGCCGATTATTGCTCTTATTGCCCTCGCGGTGGGTGGCTTCGTGTGGGCTTCTGCGCAGAATGCTCAGGCGGCAACAACAATTACTCCCGAAGTGGTCGCAAGAGTTCGATCGCGCTGCGTCGAAAACCAAGCCGCGTTAAATCGCCTGCACAAAACGGACGCATTCATACGTACTGATAGAGGAAACCTGTACCGTACGATCAGCGATAAACTCATGGTTCCATTGAACCGTCGCCTGGCATCTAATCGCCTTGATGCTGGCAGTTTACTAACAATCACGTCTGAATATAACAGCGAATATAACCGCTTCTACAAAGCGTACATCGACTACGACACTGCTCTTTCTAAAGTGCTCGATATCGACTGCAGCCGCGAACCTGTAGCATTCTACAACGCACTTATTGATGCTCGCACAAAACGCGATCGGGTAGCTGAAAGTATCGTAAAGATTAAAGATTTGATTCGTCAGTACGGCGTTGCGTTTACAGACTTCAAGACGAATTACGAAAAGGAAAACCCATGAACGACCCGTACTCCGAACATCACGAATCGTTGGGTGTGCGCACGGTTAGGGCTCATCAGTTCTTCAGCATGATCGTACTCGTAGTGCTTATCTCACTTTTTTTGGTATACGTAGCTCTGAGCCTGTACCAAAGCAGCGGTACGGTCCAGCTCGACCTATCACGGCCTGGCTATGATAGTGCGCGGGTTGAAGCTTCTAAAGACAACGAAGTATTCAAGGGTTTTTCTGCAGACGGCAAGATTATCAAGTCGGCACTGAATGAGTTTGATACGATGTACCGTGATAAAGCTGCCGAAGCCCTCATTGATATCGGTAACTTCTCAGGCGACGCATTAAGCGATGCAACGCTAATGCTCGATCGCGACTAGTACTTACTTTTTGATCGATGCAGCGGGGAATGGTGCGACCGCCAATCGGATATGACGTTCTTCAAATGCCTCAAGTAGGCGTCGGCGCATTTCCGATATGACACCCCATTGATCACTCGGCTGCGTCTTGCCAGCCACGATAACTTCAACGGAGCTACCAGTTATCTCGCCAACTGAAACAAATGTTGGCGGACTTAGAATCTTATCTTTCCATTTATCTTCTTCACCCAGCGATTTGCCAGTGGCATCAATGATTTCGGCGACCAAATCAATGTCTGTTTCGGGGTGAAGTAGCATAGTAAATCGAGCCATACTGTAACCCATAGTCTTATTTATGACATGCTGAATCATGCCATTGGGGAAGTAGTGTACGTTTCCATCGACATCACGAAGCACCGTACTTCGTGTTCCGATTCGTTCTACCGTGCCAGAAAAACCTTCGATATCAACAACATCACCTACGCGGTACTGGTTTTCGGAAATGATAAAAATACCAGACAAAAAATCTTTAATGAGAGACTGTGCGCCAAAACCGAGTGCGATTCCAATGATACCGGCGCTCGCAAATAGTGGAGCTAGGTCAGATGTAATATTCGGATTGTAAACACGCAGCGCTGCATAGGCTGCGGTGAGAACAATCACGAGCCGCCAAATACTTGTAAACAAGCTAACGAGTGTCTTTTGGCGCTTCTCAATATCTTTTTTATGCCATGAGCGGTGACGTGCACCTTTTACCGCTCGTTTTACGATGAACGCCACTAAGCGAGTGCCAGCAAAGTATGCCACCAATGCGACTGCACCGATTAGAGCAAAATCTGCCCAGTGACTGTTAATCCAGTCACCCCAATCCTTAAATAACTGTTGGTTTTGGAGGTCGTTCATGTGTGCTAGTATAGCATGTGATATGAAGGTGTTCACATCTGTAAACGACCCACAAATCGCCAGCATTTTGCGTTCTGGTGGTATTGGCGTGCTACGGACCGACACCCTGTATGGCTTAGTAGCCGATAGTTTGAACGAATCGGCAGTACGGAGAATCTATGAACTAAAGGGTCGCGACGATGACAAGTCACCGATTGTGCTCATTAGCTCGATCGACCAAGTCTTCGATGAGCTGAGCCAAGAGCATGCGGCGTACGTTAATGATGTATGGCCAGGGCGAGTCAGCGTGATTATTCCTTCACGTCAGGCACCCACATGGATACGGCGTGCAAATGATTCAGTTGCATACCGTATGCCAGCGAATGATACTCTTCGCGAACTGATTGACAGTACTGGCCCGCTAATAGCACCAAGTGCCAATCCACAGGGTATGCAACCAGCAATGAACATACGAGAAGCGAAGTATTATTTTGGTGACAAAGTCGATTTTTATGTAGATGCAGGCACGGTAGAAGATCCGCGACCGTCGCAAATTGTAAAGCTTGAACCAAACGGTGGGGTTACGCGCATTCGATGATCGATCCCAACAACTTTGTCATCGCCAGAAAGCGCAAGAAGTACAAGTTTGCCAAATTCGCAAACTCGCCGCTTTGTTTTGAATTTGAGCAGTGGCAAAAAACAGATTCAATCGATGCAATTGAACTTGGTGCAGGTACCGCGCTATTTTCTGTAGAACTTGCAACACGGCATCCTGACCAGCGGTTTGTTGCGATTGATGTAAAAGCCGATCGTTTGCAAAAAGGTGCATATGTAGCCGCAGAGCATGGACTTACTAACGTACAATTCCTGCGTGCTCGGGCTGATCAGCTACCTGAATGTTTTGGGCCTAAGTCATTGCAATCAATCTGGCTAACATTTCCAGATCCGTTTCCAAAAAAACGGAGTGCGGGTAGGCGCATGACGCATCCAACATTTCTTGCAATCTATGAGTCGCTGCTCGCAAAAAATGGCTCATTTATTCTAAAGCACGATAACCCAACATTCTTCCAGTGGAGCCTAGAGCAATTAGTGCGCGAAAAATGGCACATTGGCGAACTAAGTTTCGACTTGCATGAATCGAGTCTAAATGACGACTATAAAATCATGACAACCTATGAAGAGCGCTGGTTATCAGAAGGCTTAACAACAAATTTTGTTAAAGCAGTTCCTACGGCTACGAAATAATCCATAGCATCATATGTCTGAGTGGCCGTTAGCCTCGATGAACACAGTACGAGTCTTGCCTAATTCAGTACGTTCAAGTAAAACCTCGTAATATCCAGGTAGGTATATATTTCCATCTTTAGGAATAAGGTTAATCGCATTGAATAATCTCTTAGCTATTTCAGTTCGATTCAACTCAATGCCGCCATTACAAGTAAACTGCTCGCTTGTGCGCCAGTCGTCGTCAGATGCAAGTGCACCGTTAAATTTCCACTCAAAACGGTAGTTTGAGCGATGCACAGATACCTCGGGTGTATGACGGCCACGGTGAAAGGCGTTGAACTCACCGTTTGTAAACTCAGCATGAATCGTATTTGGCTCACCGTCATTACGTACAAGAATATGCCCGCTTAGTACTGGCTCACCGTTATGGCTTATATACATTTCCGTATCTGAATCATTAGGGTTTTCATACAGAAATGATTTAGCGAAGAGCACTATGTCGGACTCATCAACCGCATGAGTAAGGTGAGTACCAGGCTTTATCGATACGAAATAATAGTCACCACTTGGGAGATCGTTTAAATATGCTCCAGGATTACCGACAAAATCCTCAACGGAAGGTGAAACGAACTTTTGTACCGGTAGGCCCATTCGTCCAAGCCGCTCAGCAATTTCGCCGTGAGCGTTGCCTCGCCCTGTACTTTCTGAGTCCATTTTCTCAACTACTGATAGCAATGACTTTTGACCCAGCTGTTTCGCGATAACTTTCCAGTCTGTGAAACCCGATTTTGGGATTTCGTATGCAGCCTCTGCTTGGAGTAGCTCACTCATCCTCTTTACCTCCGTTTTCCGAGTGTGGAGTAAACACGTCCTCATACATTTTTGTAAG
>DJJF01000036.1:0-4253 GCA_002434005.1 Candidatus Saccharibacteria bacterium UBA6575
CGTCTGATCTTTCAAGCCAAGTTTGGTCGGGCAGTGACTGGGGAAATGAGCCAACCTCAGCACTTTCAACGACACTCGAATTTGCCTCGGCTGCCCAGGACATAGACAGCTTTGACATTGGGTACGAATCCACGTCTGGCGATCTCATGGTTGTGTTTGGAGCCTCCGGAACTGGTACGACCAACTTGATTAAATATGCTGCTTGCACAGGCGGTACCAGTTCATGTACCTGGGCCGCGGTTGCCAATATACCAACAGTTGCCGACGCTGCAACGAGCATTGATCTTGGCGTCGATCCACTTACCGACCAAATGGGACTGGTTGCGGTTGATAACGGTGGAGGCGCCGACAGCTGCGACATGAGCACGGCCATATGGTCTGGTAGTGCCTGGACTGGAGCAGCCAATGTAGATGTTACGGTAGAATGTCCAACCGCGGGGCAACGCACTGCAACGACATTCTGGTTAACAAGTGGCTCTACAACGCGCAGGATCGTCACGTATGATGATGCAACCGGTACAGGACTATCGTGGCGTACCTATAACGGTACAACCAATACAACGCAAACAGATTTTACGACTACGCCTGCTATTAACGATGTCCGTGCTCGGTATACAAGCGTGGTTAATCCGTTTGATAGATCCGAAGGTATGCTTACGATTGTCGATTCAACAGGTATGCTGTCGGTAAAACGCCTTGTCATGGATGCATCCGGTAACTTCACCTGGACAAATGCCAATGGAGCTAGTTCACTTGCTACGGTGTCGCAGGCCGCGGTAGGTGACGCGTCGTTCGACTATTGGAATTTCATCCCGGTTACTACGTACACCCAGAGCGCATACGGGTGGTTCGCCAATGCAAATAGCGTACAACCAGGTTCTGCATTAGCTTCTGAAAACGTGGCATACTCCACAAGTAATACAGCTACGCCAATTCGACTACGCACTCAGCTTACTGTGGCCGATGTTACGCTGCCTGCATCAAGTCAGGCATTTAGGTTACAATATGCAGCTTCTACATCTGGGCCCTGGAACGATATTGCAACCGACGTATGGTGGAATAGTTCCTGGACGGCTCGTCGAAAGATAACGCTTAACAACAGCGCGAGCACAGTAAATCTGACTGATTTTCCTATTCGTGTTTCGCTTAGTTCAAGTAATATTGATTATTCAAAGACTCAAAATAATGGTGAAGACATCCGCTTTGTTGATGCCGACGGAACGGCACTTAGCTATGAAATCGAAACCTGGAATGAGTCTGGTACGAGCGAAGTATGGGTGAAAGTTCCACAAATTGATGCTGGTTCAACAACAGATTTCATATACATGTACTTTAACAACGTGAGCGCAACTGATGGCCAGAGTGTTTCGAGTGTATGGTCAAATGGGTATAAGGGTGTGTGGCATACAAAGGAATCAAGCGGAACAAGCGTGGCCGACTCAAGTGGAAACAGCAATACGGGTACGCTACAAAACGGCGCGGCAATCACATCGAGCGGTAAAATCGGGAACGCAAATATATACGATGGTACGAATGACATCATGAATGCTGGTTCATCCGCTTCACTCGATAATCTGTACGCTCAGGGGAATAATGGTATGACGATTACAGCTTGGGCAAATACGGTTGACAGTAACCAATGGTCAATAATTGGCATGAAAGGTGCGAATGCAAACCCTTCGAATGCATGGGTTCTAGAAGTAGATGATAGCAACAATCGACTCCATGCCTCAATCACAGGGAATTCCACGAATTTCGAACGATCAAGTACTGCTTCAACTTCCTACGGGTCGTGGCAGCACTACGCAATGACCTATGACCATTCAAGCAGCCCACATACCAGCACGAACTTAGGCATGTATATTAATGGGGCAGTGACTAATGGGGGTGGATCTGGAAGCGTCACGACACTCGACAGTGATGCAGCGTATGATTTTACAAGTGCATGTGATTTGATTTACAACGCAGCCGAATGTTTACAGGGGACAATCGATGAGCTTCGAGTGTCAAACCTGGTGCGTTCAGCCGATTGGATCAGGGCCGAGTACATTTCAACAAATGACGCCATGAATAGTTTTGCGAGCGAGGAAGTCTATAGCCCAGGCGGCTCGGGAGGCCACGCTTTTTATGACAACACTTCTCCGGCAAATGGTGCAGCGATCACTGGGACGCTCTTAACAGGTAGTAATGTACTCGAAACATACCAAGAGAATGCGCAAACAGCAGTCAATCCGAACGCAATCGCGGTAGGTAACAAAGGTGAATGGGATTTCTCGTTTGATATTAGCGGTTTGAGTGTCGGTACATATTATTACCGCATGATCAAAGTTGATGGTTCTCCGCTCGGTACCTATTCCGTATATCCAGCGCTGACAATTACCTCTAATGGTCCAACCCTTGATCAACAATTGCGAGGGGGACAAAGTGTTATTAACGGAGTCAAGCAGCCGTTCGGATTCTAATGCTATAATGATGCCAATAAGGTTATGGTAGATACACGTTCCACACACACGATACCTGTAAGAGCGGCTCGTCTCAAACTGCAGCGTCAAACTCTTTATGCTGTGGCGGCTATCGCAGTAGTGTTGATTGGTGGATCAATCGGCCTCGCCTGGAAGTACGCGAGTGCTCAGCCAGATAGCAATAGCTATCAAGCGGTGTTTCTAGATAACGGACAGGTGTTCTTTGGAAAGCTCAGTGGCGTGACGGAACCGTACGCATCACTCGAGAGTGCGTACTACAGCAAAGAGGTTAACCTACCGGATGATGCAACGGCAGCACAAAAAGATGCTGCGGCCAATAACGTATCACTCGTAAAAGCTGGAGACGAAGTGTACGGCCCCGAAAACACCATGCAAATTCGTACAGATAAAATATTGTTTTGGCAAAACCTACGTGGTGACAGTAAGGTTACCAAAGCCATACAGAGCGCTAACTAGTCTTAGTAAACACGACTTGCTTCGGTACAATGGTACAAGTGATTATTTTGTTATGTGGAGACAACGATTACGAGCTGACCAAAAAAGTAGCTCAGTTTAAAGCCGACTTCAGCGGGGAAAGCGAACGCTATGACGCTGCAGATCTCACGAAAGAACGACTGGCTGATATCTTTGCTGGCCAAACCTTGTTCACCATGAAGCGGCTCGTGATCATAGATTTTCCAAGTGCAAACAGTGATCTCTGGCAGAACCTGCCAGCTTGGGCAGAACGCCTGAGTGATGATACGGATGTCGTTTTGGTTGAACCTAAGCCTGATAAACGTACCAGTACGTATAAGTGGCTTAAAAAGAACGTGACGCTACACGAACTCGCATCCTTTGACGAGCGTGACACTCGAACCATTTTGAGCTGGCTTGAGGCACACACTAAAAGTCAGGGTGTTTCATTAACGCCGCAGCAGCTACGTCGGTTGGTCGATAGGGCGGGGATAGATCAATGGGAGCTTGCTCATGCTATTGATAAGCTGGCTCTGGTAGAAACAGTCACCGACCAGTGGATCGACGATGTTACCCAGGCCAGCCCCAGCGAGAATGTATTCGCTCTGTTTGAAACAACTCTTAATGGCGACACGGCGCGGCTCCATGAAATCATCACGACGCTACGACTAACAGAAGATCCGTACCGCGTGCTTGGCCTAATAAACACGCAGGCACTCCAATTGGTCGCTCTTGTATACGGAGACGGTAATGCGGCTAAAGTAGCTAGCGATACCGGCGCGAGCAGTCCGTACCCATTTCAAAAGTTAGCATCTCATGCTGCTCGGCTGAGTACGGCGAGTTCTCGTAGCATGATTGATATGCTTGCCGAGAGTGATATTCGTCTAAAAAGTAGTGACGCCGATCCGTGGCTGGTGCTTGAGAGCACACTAGTACGGATGGCGTCACTCGTGAACGATTAAGTCTGAACTATTTCTTTGCGCTTGGCTTTTTAGCCGCAGGCTTCTTGGCAGCCGGCTTTTTCGCAGTAACCGGCTTAGCGGCTGGCTTCTTTGCTGCAGCTGGCTTGGTAGCGGCTTTCTTAGCACTAGCAAGCTTGACGTTCGCAGCTTTCGCGGCTTTCGATAGGTTGGCCTTACGGCGAGCTGCGGTGTTTTTATGGATCAAGTTCTTTTTAACAGCCTTGTCAATTTCACTCTGAGCCTTCGAGAGGGTCTCGGCTGAAGGCTTAGCTTCGAATGCCTTTACGGCAGCCTTGATCGCACGCTTTGTAGCGACGTTGCGTTCGTTACGAACAGCAGCTTGTTTTACACGCTT
>DJJF01000036.1:4487-5912 GCA_002434005.1 Candidatus Saccharibacteria bacterium UBA6575
GCAATCTAAGGGGTGATTATAAGGGAAAACAGGGAAGTTGTAAAGATAGGCGACCATGTGTGAATTTGTTGACGAACTGATTAAGCTTATGGTACGCTAATGCCAAAATCCATTAAAACCAAAACAACAGGTAAAACTAGATGAATGACGGCCAAAGCTCGCGGCAGCAAATCGTTGAGAAGATCAAGAACTCAACGAATATTCTCGTTACCGTTAGCGCCAATCCCTCGGTAGACGAACTTTCAGCGGCGCTGGGTCTAACGAGCATGCTTAACGGCCTTAAAAAGCACGCTACGGCAGTTGTAAGCGGTGATGTACCGCCTGCGATAACGTTCCTTGAGCCATCGAAGACGTTCGAGAACACGGTCGACTCTCTGCGTGACTTTATAATCGCGCTCGATAAGGAAAAAGCCGACCACCTTCGCTACAAGGTAGACGGCGATGTGGTGAAGATTTTCATCACACCGTACCGCACAACTATTTCGCAGGACGATCTAGACTTCTCACAGGGCGACTATAACGTCGAACTCGTACTCGCCCTCGGTGTAAAAGATCAAGATAACCTTGATAAAGCCTTGAGTGCACACGGTAAAATTTTGCATGACGCTACCGTTGCAACACTCAGCTGCGGCGACTCCGCGAGCAACCTTGGGTCTATCGGCTGGCACGAGCCAAATGCGAGCTCAATCTCGGAAATGCTCGTATCTCTGTCTGAAGCGCTCAAAAGTGATAAGCCGATACTCGACGAACAGATCGCAACTGCGTTCCTGACGGGTATCGTAGCCGCCACCGATCGATTTAGTAACAACAAAACATCGAGTAAGGTTATGACCATGGCCGCTCAGCTTATGGCTGCAGGTGCGAATCAGCAACTGATTGCGGCAAAACTCGAAGAGGCGCACGAAATTGGCCCGGATAAGCCAGATAATGACGACCAAAACTCTGATGGTACAACCGATTTGAACGAAGGGGAGTCTAATAAACTTTCTAAAGCGGACGCCAAAAAGAGTGAAGCGAGTTCAAATGACGGTGATCTAGCGATTAACCACGAAAAAACAGGTGATCTCGATGATGTCGCGCAGCAAACGGCTGCCGAACATCAAGCCGAAGCTACTAAGACTGCCGAAGAAGAGCTCGCTGAGCAGCTTTCAGGCGTTACTCCGGCCGCTGCCGACGCGCCTTCTGTCAGCGACCTTCAAAAGGACCTCGCGTCGGCCAGTGCCGAGGTAGACGAGGCTGCAGGTCAGCCAGTCGTCGACACCATGCTTCCTCCGGTAGATATCCAAACCCAAGAAGATCAAGCCGATGAGCCGTCTATGGGTGGGACGCTGAACGCCACAGCTGAACAGGCCCAGCATGACAAAGAGCACGAGCTCGAAGCCGATCGCAACAAAACAATCTTGAGCCACGGCGGTAGCAAATATG